>NZ_JAOCLC010000002.1:0-161354 GCF_029845105.1 Stenotrophomonas sp. GD03654
CGCAACCGGACCCACCCCGCCATCCCGCGGATAGTCAGCTTTTGCCGTTGAAGTTGACGTTGACGTTGACGTTGATTCGGCGGGTGCAGGGCTGCAGGCCCTGCAGGCCACCCTCAGCTGCGCATGCCCACGCCGCGACGCAGCAGCCACAGCGCCAGCGCCGTCAGCACCACCACGAATCCGATCATCAGGCCGTAGGCCACCGGCAGCGGTACGTCACTGCTGCCCAGCAGGCCATAGCGGAACGCATTGACCATGTAGAAGATCGGATTCGCATGCGTGGCCGCTTCGGCCCAGCCCGGCAGCAGCTTCACCGAATAGAACACGCCACCCAGGTAGGTCAGCGGGGTCAGGATGAAGGTCGGCACGATCGCCACGTCGTCGAACTTCTTCGCATACACCGCGTTGATGAAGCCGGCCAGCGAGAAGATCGTCGCGCCCAGGATCACCGTCGTCAGCATCACCAGCGGGTGCGGGATGCGCACCGGGGTGAAGAACATCGCGATGATCAGCACGATCACGCCCACCATCAGGCCGCGCAGCACGGCGCCGGCCACGTAGCCCCACAGGATCACCCAGTTCGGCATCGGACTGACCAGCAGTTCTTCCACGTGACGGCCGAACTTGGCGCCAAAGAACGAGGAACTGATGTTGCCGTAGCTGTTCTGGATCACGCTCATCATCACCAGGCCCGGCACGATGAACTGCATGTAGGTGTAGCCGCCCATGTCCCCCACGCGCGACCCGATCAGGTTACCGAAGATCAGGAAGTACAGGGTCATGGTGATCGCTGGCGGCACCAGGGTCTGGCCCCAGATGCGCATGATGCGGGCGACTTCGCGGCGCACGATGGTCATCAGTGCGACGCGGTTGCGCTGGCCGTCGGTCAGCTCGGTGGTGCTCATGCAGGCTTCTCCAGGTTGCCGGTGAGGCGCACGAACAGCTCCTCCAGGCGGTTGCTCTTGGTACGCATCGAACGCACGCGGATACCGGCCTCGTTGAGCGTGGCGAACACGCGGTTGAGGTCCATTGCGCGCGGCATGTCGATGTCCAGCGTGTGCGGGTCCGGCGCGGTCAGCGTCGCACCTTCGATCACCGGCAGCTGCGCCGGCAGGTCACCGTCGATGTCCAGCAGGAAGCCCTCCACGTCCAGCTTGGCCAGCAGGGTGCGCATCGGCCCCTGCTCGACGATCTGGCCATGGTTGATGATCGCCAGGTGGCGGCACAGGTACTCGGCTTCTTCCAGGTAGTGCGTGGTAAGGATGATCGTGGTGCCTGCGGCATTGATCTCCTTCAGCACGCGCCACATGTCGCGGCGGATTTCGATGTCCACGCCGGCGGTCGGCTCGTCCAGGATCAGCAGGCGCGGGCGGGTCATCATCGCGCGGGCGATCATCAGCCGCCGCTTCATGCCGCCGGACAGCGTGCGGCTCA
This sequence comes from Stenotrophomonas sp. GD03654, assembly GCF_029845105.1. NCBI lineage: Bacteria > Pseudomonadati > Pseudomonadota > Gammaproteobacteria > Lysobacterales > Lysobacteraceae > Stenotrophomonas > Stenotrophomonas sp. GD03654. The sequence goes on from NZ_JAOCLC010000002.1 coordinate 1,435, forward strand.
TCACCTGTGCCTTTTCCCACAGGTGCGCGCGCTTCAGTTCCTCTTCGGCGCGCTGCTCGGCTTCCTCGCGCGGTACGCCATAGAAGCCGGCGTAGTTCACCAGGATGTCGAAGGGCTTCTCGAACAGGTTGAAGTTGATTTCCTGAGGCACCAGCCCGATCAGGCGCATGGTGGCGCTGCGGTTGCGCACCAGGTCGCTGCCGAACACTTCGACCTGGCCCTCGCTGAGGTTGACCAGGGAGCTGATGATGCCGATCAGGGTCGACTTGCCGGCGCCGTTGGGGCCGAGAAGGGCGAAGAAGTCGCCCGGGGCCACTTCCAGGGAAACCCCCTTCAGGGCCTGGGTGCCGTTGTCGTAGGTCTTGCGCAGGTCGCGCACGCGCAGGGCGGGCGCCGTATCGTTCTGGGATGCCAAGCTCGAAGCCTTCGCGCCCATGGGCTGGCGCTGGAGAGGGGCGGGGAGGGGCTATTATAGAAGACCCCGAGGGCTTGCCCCGGCTACACACTGTCCCGAAAAGTCGTGCCTGTTCAATTCCCCCTCAAGCTGGTCGGCTGCCGCATGCTGGCCCCGACCGTCGGCCACTACCAGTTCGTGCGTGACGATGGACAGCCGCTGGATTTCCAGCCCGGCCAGTTCATCCAGGTCCATTTCAGCTACGCCGACGGCACCGAAACCAAGCGCAGCTACTCGCTGGCGACCATTCACGACCACGCGCTGGGCCCGGGCGAGGCGGTGGATATCGCGGTCAGTTTCGTGCCCGGCGGCGCCGCCACGGCCCTGTTCGAGGCGCTGGAGCAGGGCGGCCAGATCAGTGCGTCCGGCCCCTATGGCCGGTTCTGCCTGAACCCCGGTGATCACAATGCGCGTTACCTGCTGATCGCCACCGGTACCGGCGTTACCCCGTACCGCTCGATGCTGCCGCTGCTGGAAAAGGCCATGGCCGAACGCGGTGTGCAGATCGTGCTGCTGCAGGGCGCGCGCAGCCCGGGCGAGCTGCTGTACAGCGAAGATTTCTACAGCTTCGCCGAAAAGCACCCGAACTTCCGCTATGTTCCGTGCCTGTCGCGCGAGTTGCCGGCTGATCCGCACCCGGACGTACAGCACGGCTACGTGCAGCAGGCGCTGGCCGGCTTCACGCCGGACCCGGCCACCGACATCGCCTACCTGTGCGGCAACCCGGACATGGTCGATGCCTGTGCCGACCTGCTGAAGGCTGCCGGCCTGGGCAACCCGCAGATCCGCCGCGAGAAGTACGTCAGCAGCAAGTAGGCCCGGGTAGTGCCGGCCGCTGGCCGGCAACTCCAAGAACCAGAGGCGGCATCACGCCGCCCCCGGTCGCCTGCCTCAGTACGCGATCCAGGCGTCGCGCCAGGCGGAGCCGGTGCCCGGGCGATAGGGTTCGGCGTTGACGTTGCACCATGCACCCTCCGGGAACGGGCGGCAGGCGTAGAGCTTGCCGTCGGTGCCCTTGACCACGGTTTCGCCCGGCGCGTAGCTGCCGATACCCGCCGGATACACGAAGTCGTAGTCGTCACCCGGCGGCGGATCGACCGGATCCGGCAGGCGGGTATCGATCTGGAACAGGTTGCCCGGCTTCAGGTAGACACGGTTCTCGGTGGCCGAGGCGACCGGCGTGATCACGCCGTTCTTCATCACGCCCACGCGCGCCTGCTGTGCACTGGCGTTGACCTTGCGGGCCAGCGCCAGCGGCCACTGGTTCGCAGCGGTCTGACCTGCGGCCAGGGTGATCTCCGGGCGCTCCAGATCATTGCCCTGGGCGTTGAACACGCGCAGCGTCAGGGTAGTGCCTTCTTCCAATGCACCGCGGGCGGTGACCGGGCCGGCATCCTGCCACTGCGGCGGCGGTTCGATGCCACCACCGCCTTCGAAGCGCACGTCCGCGCAGGTGTAGAACGCCTCACCGGAATCCGAGCGCTGCCAGGTGTTGTAGATCACGTGCTGGCCACTGCGCTTGGGCAGCGGGCAATCCAGCTTGTAGACGTCGCCGGAGACCGGCACGTTGCCCAGCGTGCAGAATTCCTGCAGGTCGGCCCAGCGCAGCGGGCTGCCCGGCTGCCAACCGTCTCGGGTGACGTAGAACTTCCACTCGCGGGTGGCATGCGGGGCCGGCGACTTGAACTCGAAGGTGTAGCGCCCGCGCGAATCGGCGCGGATCGGCGAGGTCGGCCAGTCACTGCGGTTCAGATCGAGGCCGCGGTACTTGCTGTTGCCGCCGCTGCACAGCTCGCCATCTGGAACCACCGCTTGATGGTTGCCGTTGGCGTTGGCCTGGTTGACGCCGGCCCAGTCATAGAACGGCTGTGCGCCACCGATGGCCTTGGCGGCGGCACACGCCGGATTGGTCGGGTTCTCGGGGTTGCCCTGGTAACAGGCATAGACGCGGCTGGACGGCTTGGACAGAGTGCCGTGTGCGAAAGCACCGCCAGAAACGGCTACGCCTGCGACAACGGAGAGTGCGAGGACGGCTCGCCGGGACAAATGCATGGAGAATCTCCTGAGGGTGATGGAACCCCTCGGAGTTTCGGAACGTGCCCCCCTATCGCCATAGGAATAGTTTGAAAGGGGAAAGTGCGTTTGCCTTGCTGAGATGAAACTCACACTGTGCCGGGAACGGCGTTCTTCCGCCGTTCCCGGCATGGCATCTCAATACGGCACCCACGCATCGCGCCAGGCCGCACCCACACCCGGGCGGTACGCCTCGGCATTGACGTTGCACCACGCACCTTCCGGGAACGGGCGGCAGGCATACAGCTTGCCGTCGCTGCTCTTCACCACGGTCTGGCCCGGCACATAGCTGCCGATGCCCGTCGGGTACACGTGGTCGAAATCACCGCCCGGCGATGGCGTACCCGGGTCCGGCACCTTGGTGTCGAGCTGGAAGCGGTTGCCGTCCTTCAAGTACACGCGATTGTCGGTGGCCGACGCCGACGGCGTGATCACGCCATTGGCAAGCACGCCCACGCGCGCATGCTGGGCACTGGCATTGACCTTGCGCGCCAGCGCCAAGGGCCACTGCGCGGCCGAGGTCTGGCCGCTGGCCAGCGTCGCTTCCACACGTTCGACATCGTTGCCGTTGGCATTGAACACGCGCAGTGCCAGCGTCGTACCCACCGGCAATTCACCGCGGGCGGTGATCGGGCCGGCATCCTGCCATTGCGGTGCCGGCGTCGTACCACCGCCGCCGCCTTCAAAGCGTACGTCCATGCAGGTGTAGAACGCTTCGGTCGAATCTGAGCGCTGCCAGGTGTTGTAGATCACATGCTGGCCGGTGCGCTGCGGCAGCGTGCACTGCAGCTTGTAGGTGCCATCGGCAGAGAGCGGTGTATTGCCCAGCGTGCAGAACTCCTGCAGGTCGGCCCAACGCAACGGGCTGCCTGGTTGCCAGCCGTCGCGGGTGACGAAGAAGCGCCAGTCGCGCGTGGCGTGCGGCGCGGTCGCCTTGAACACGAAGGTGAACTTGCCATTGGCATCGGCCTGGATCGGCGTGGTCTGCCAGTCACTGCGGTTCACGTCCAGGCCGCGGAAGGTCGGGTTGTTGCCGCTGCACAGCTTGCCGTCGGGCACCACGGCCTGGTGGTTGCCGTTGGCATTGGCCTGGTTGATGCCGTTCCAGTCGTAGAACGCCTGCGATCCGCCGACAGCCTTGGCGGCTGCACAGGCCGGGTTCGTCGGGTTCTCGGGATTGCCCTGGAAACAGGCATAGACGCGGCTGACCGGCGTGGTCATGGTGCCGTGGGCAAAAGCATCGCCGGCCAGCAACAGGCCAGCGGCGGCCAATGAAGTAGCCAGCAGCAGCGGTGTGGATTGGAATGACATGGCGCTTCCTTGTGGTCGTCGAAAGAGAGCGGTGACCGCAGAGTTGCGCTGCGCGGCGGACTTTCGGCGGCACCATGGCGAGTATCGAGTTGCGATGCCGGGTGCGGAACCATGGAAATGCTGATCCGTGACTGTGGGTGTGAAGCCCTTCCCGCGGGCTTCACGTGGGACTGAACGGATGCGCTGGCGATCACGTGTTCGGCGTGGCAACGATCACGTCGTGGAGATCCGGCTATGTCGGCGCCATGCCGACGCGATCCGCCTGGCATGAGAAGCAGCCGTGGGCCGCGTTGTGCAGCTGCACGAAGGCCACGGCAGGGTCGGCAAACAGCGCGTCCAGCCGAGCGCCGACATCCGTGCCTGCACTGATCTCGGCGGCCAGCATCAATGCAGCCTGGTCATAGGCGCGCAACGAGATCATCCGGCGCTGCACATACGGGGGCACCTCGCCTGGCGGCAGCACGCAACGGGTCACGCCACGCTGTACGAAGATCGGGCCCGAGGCGTGATACGGCGAGTGCAGGGGCAGGTGCACATGGGACAACAGCAGCAGCTCGCTGCCACTGGGTGGATCGCTCAGGCTGACCCGGCAGGGGTGTCCTCCTGTTTCGCCGGCCCAGCGACGCTGGATGCCCAGCGCGGCCAGCGCGGTGTCGCTCTTCTCGAACAGGTGCAGGAACGGGCGGTGGTCGATGCCACCGAGGTACCACGCATGCATGGGCGTCTCCTTGGTTTTCCGAGGATTCTGCGCATGCGCCGGCCGCCGTGCTCGCCGTTTTCGGACCCCGCATCTTCATCGGGCCAGGCAGCGCCACGGGAACCGCAGCACAAGGCGCTAAGATGCGCGCGCCGCCCCAGCCGATGAGCGTCGCATGTCCCTGGATTTCCCCACCCTCACCGTGCTTGGCTTCCTGCTCTGCATCGGCATTGCCGTGGGGTTCTCGTTGTTGCTGGTGGTGTTGCGCGGGCAACCGGTGCTGCGCCTGTGGACCGCAAGCCTGTGGCTGCTGACCCTGGGCGTGACCCTGCTGGCGCTGCGACCCTACCTGCCGTTGGCGCCGGCCATACTGGCCGGGAATGCGGCGATGGCCGGCTGCGCGCTGCTGATGCTGCGTGGCGTGGCGCTGCATCTGGAACAACCGCTGCCGCTGTGGCGGCCGTTGCTGATGGCAGCCGTGTTCATGGCCTGCATCTTCGCCTTCCTGGTGCTGTGGCCGGACCTGGGCGTGCGCCTGCAGGTGTTCAGTGTGTTCACGCTGCTGGTTGATGGCTGGATCGCGTGGCTGCTGCTGCGGCATGCCCCCGTGCAGCAGCGCACCAGCTGCCGTCTGGCGGCGGTGGTGTTCCTGGCCGAGGCGGCCCTGTACGCGGTGCGCCTGTTCCTGCCGGTGGCACCCGATGCCGGTGAGGACATCATGCGCACCGGCACGCCGATGTTCGTCACCTACATTGCCGGTGTGATGCTGGAACTGGCGCGATGCTTTGCGATGGTGCTGCTGCTGGTCGAACGCATGCTGGTCGATCTGCGGCGTGCGGCGCGCACAGACGGCCTGACCGGGCTGCTCAACCGCAGCGCGGTGCTGGCCGATGGCCAGGTGCAGTTGCAGCGGCTGCGCCGGCAGGGCCGGCCACTGGCCCTGCTGCTGATCGACGTCGATCACTTCAAGCAGATCAACGACCGCTGGGGCCATCTGGCCGGAGACGAGGTACTGCGCCACTTCGCTGCGGTGCTGCAGCACGGTTTGCAGGGCCGTGACACGTTGCTGGGCCGCTATGGTGGCGAGGAGTTCGTGCTGGTGCTGGCCGGAAGCACGCAGGCTGAAGCGATGGCGCGGGCTGCGACGATCCGTACCGCCCTGCAGCAGAACCCGGCGCGGCTGGCCACCGGGCCGGTGACGTTCACTGCCAGCATCGGCCTGGCGATGGACGACGGCCAGGGCGAGCTGTCCACGCTGCTGGCAGCGGCGGACGCGGCGCTGTACCGGGCCAAGGCCGCGGGCCGCGATCGCCTGGCCTGCGCCACGCCGGCGGAGATTTCGCGTCTGCCCATCGCCGACGACGCCGTGCCCGTGTAAGTTGAGTCACATCTTCCGCGGCAGCCCGTCGTGGTTGCCAGGAACGTCCTCCAGGGGAAACGAGCACGATGCAAAGACACCACCTCGCGTTGGCCGCAGTGTTGGCCAGCCTGATGCTTGCCGGTTGCAGCCAGTCACCGTCACCCGGCGCCGAAGGCGCCAGCGATGCACCCAGCCGCCGTTTCGGCACGATCGACTTCCAGCCCTGCACGCTGTCCACGGTAGGTGCCAATGCCAACGTGGAAGCGCAGTGCGCCACCCTGCAGGTGCCGGAGGACCGGGCCCAGCCCGCTGGCCGGCGCATCGGCCTGCGCATCGCCTGGCTGGAGTCGGGCAGCAGCGGCTCCAGCCAGCCCGACCCGGTGTTCTTCCTGGCCGGTGGCCCCGGCCAGGCCGCCAGCGAAGTGGCCGTCATTGTCGATACCGCGCTGCGCCAGGTGCGCAAGCAGCGGGACATCTTCCTGGTCGACCAGCGCGGCACCGGCGGCTCCAACCCGCTCAGCTGCCTCGGCGCGGACGGAAAGGAACTGCCGATGGACGAGGACGCGGCGCCCTCCGAGGCCTTGCTGCGCGACTATGCCCAGCGATGCGCGGCTTCCCTGCAGGGACGTGCGGACGCACGCTTCTACACCACCACCGAAGCCATTGCCGACCTGGACGCGGTCCGCCAGGCCTTGGGCGTGGACCGGGTCAATCTGATCGGTGCGTCCTACGGTACCCGCGTGGCCCAGCGCTATGCGGGTACCTATCCACAGCACACCCGCAGCATCGTCATCGATGGCGTGGTGCCGAATGAGCTGGTGGTGGGCGGCGATTTCGCCAGGACGTTCGAAGACGCGATCGCCCTGCAGTCGGCGCAGTGCCGCAAGGACGCTGCCTGCAGCAAGCGCTTCCCGACCGATACCCGTGCGCAGCTGCGCAGCGTGGTCGAGACCCTGCGCCGTGCACCGGTTCCGGTCGAGTATCGCGATCCCGGCACCTACGACACCCGGAAGGATGTGCTGACACCGGACAGCGTTGTGGGCCTGGCTTTTGCGTTTTCCTATGTACCCCAATACGCCTCATTGCTGCCGCTGGTTCTTGATGAAGCCGCGCACGGCCGCTACGCACCGCTCGCCTCGCTGGCGCGCGGTGCGAACCGCAGCATGGATTTCCAGATCAACCGTGGCATGCATTGGTCGGTGATCTGCAGCGAAGATGCGCCGCGCTACCAGGCGCCGGCCGAGGACCCCGGGCGCCTGTTCGGCAACGACGTGGCAAGTTCCTTCTTTGCCGCCTGCCCGGCATGGCCGCACCGGCCGGCACCGGCAGCCAATGCCGTGCCGCTGCGCAGTGACGTACCGGCGCTGCTGTTGTCTGGTGAACTGGACCCGGTGACCCCGCCGCGCTATGCCGAGCAGGTCCTCAAGGGCCTGCCCAATGGACGCGCGCTGGTCGCCCGTGGCCAGGGCCACGGCACGCTGACCGCCGGTTGCATGCCGCGCCTGCTCGGCCAGTTCATCGACACGACCGATGCCAGGGCGCTGGATGCCGGCTGCCTGGACACGCTGAGCTACGTGCCGGCGTTCACCTCGTTCAACGGATGGGAACCATGATCGTCGCCGACAACCTGCACAAGGCCTTCGACACCCGCACGGGCCGCATCCAGGCGGTCGCCAACGTTGGCTTCCGCGCCGAGGATGGTCGCATCACCGGTCTGCTGGGGCCCAATGGCGCCGGCAAGACCACCACCATGCGCATGCTGTACACGCTGATGACGCCCGACCAGGGCAGCATCAGCGTCGATGGTGTGGACGCTGCGCGCAATCCGGTGGAAGTGCGTCGCCATCTCGGCGTGCTGCCCGATGCGCGTGGCGTCTACAAGCGCCTGACCGCGCGCGAGAACATCGCTTACTTCGGCGAACTGCATGGACTTTCGGCCGAGCGCATCCGAGAGCGCATCGAGGTGCTGTCGCACGCGCTGGACATGGGTGACATCCTCGACCGCCAGACCGATGGCTTCTCGCAGGGCCAGCGCACCAAGACCGCGATTGCCCGCGCGCTGGTGCACGACCCGCGCAACGTCATTCTCGATGAACCGACCAACGGCCTGGACGTGATGACCACGCGCGCACTGCGCCGCTTCCTGCTGGGTCTGCGCGAAGAAGGCCGCTGCGTGATCCTGTCCAGCCACATCATGCAGGAGGTGGCCGCGCTGTGCGATCACATCGTGATCATCGCCAAAGGCACGGTGATGGCCGCCGGCAGCGCCGATGAGCTGCGCACGCAGTCCGGCGAATCCAACCTGGAGGATGCGTTCGTGAAACTGATCGGCAGCGAAGAGGGCCTGCACGCATGAGCATGATGTCGACCCTGATGACGGTGATGCGCAAGGAGCTGCGTGACCTGTCGCGCGACCGCCGTACGCTGGCGCTGACCCTGCTGTTCGGGCCGCTGCTGTATCCGCTGCTGATCCTGGGCATGGGCAAGCTGTCCGAAAGCCGCGTGCGCACGCAGATCGAGCAGCCGCTGCAGATTTCCACCATCGGCGCCGAACATGCGCCGAACCTGGTGCGCTTCCTGGCTGCCCAGGGCCTGAATGCCGCTGCTGCGCCGAAGGACCTGGCCGAGGCCATCCGTTCGCAGGACATCGACGTGGCGCTGCGCATCAGCCCGGACTTCGGCAGGGACTGGGCCGATGGCAAGCCGGCGCTGGTGGAGGTGATCAGTGACAGCACACGACGCGCCGCCGAGGTGCCCACTGCGCGCCTGCAGGCGGCGTTGGCCACATACAACGGGCAGGTGGGGGCGCTGCGGCTGATGGCGCGGGGCATCGACGCCCAGGTCGCACGGCCACTGGACGTGGCCAGCCAGGACATGGCCAGTGCCGAAGCCAAGCGTGGCCTGATGCTGTCGGCGTTGTTGCCGATCCTGCTGACCCTCACCTCGTTCCTCGGGGGTGCCTACCTGGTGATGGACACCACCGCCGGCGAGCGTGAGCGGCAGTCGCTGGAGCCGCTGCTGGCCACGCCGGGGTCGCGCAGCGCCATTGTCAGCGGCAAGATCGCCGCCGCCTGCATGGTCGGCTTTGCGTCGCTGCTGTTGACCCTGGCCGCGTTCAAGGTGAGCGCGCAGATCGCCCCCGGCAACATCGGCCGCCAGCTCAACATGAACATCATGGCGATGGTGCAGATGCTGCTGGTGATGCTGCCGATGCTGCTGATCGGCACCTCGCTGCTGACCTTCCTGGCCGCAGCCGCCAAGAGCATGAAGGAAGCGCAGAGCCACATGACCTGGTTGATGCTGCTGCCGATGCTGCCGGGCTATGCGCTGATTGCCTACCCGGTGAAGAGCCAGCTGTGGCAGTACGCCGTGCCGTTCCTGTCGCAGAACCAGATGCTGCTGAAGGTGATCCGCCACGAGACCATCACACCGGCGGTCTGGGCCATCTACCTCGGCGCCAGCCTCGGCCTGGCCGCCGTGCTGTGGTTCGCCGCCGTGCGCCGTTATCACAACGAGCGTCTGGCCATCTCTGGCTGACATGCAAAAAAGGGGACGGAGGGGATTAAGTCGTTTCCAGCCCTCCCGTCCCCTCTTTGCGCGGGCGCCCCCGCTTGCGCAGCATCGCAGGTCGTCCAAGTGTCTGCTCCACCATCCGCAGGTACGATGTACTTCCCAATGGATGCTGCGCAGCACTGTGAGCACGGATTGCCTGCAGGTCAGCGGACGCATTCAGATCCCGCAGGAACTGCCCATAGAGCGTCGCCCGCTGTCGCTTGCTCGCGGCCAGTGCCTGAAACGCAGGGTGCTCTGTCAGCATCGGATCGTGCCGTCGCTGCAGGTTTCCGTGCACGCTCGACCATGGGTGATCTTCCGGGCCGGCTGTCATCCCTGCACGAACCGGATTGAGTTCGATGTAGCGATAGACGCTGAGCAGATAGGCGTCGCTGTCCACCATTGAAGAATGGAAGCGGCCCTGCCAGAGCGGTCCGCTGCGCCCATGTCGCTGATTGAAGGCCTGGACGTAGTTGTTGCCCTGCATCCGCATCGCATTGGCTAGGCCCACACCCGTGGAAGGTGTGGCCAACAGATGGACGTGATTGCTCATCAATACGTAGGCATGTAGCGCGACCTGATGCTTCAGAAACGCACTGTGCAACAGGTGCAGAAACAGCTGGCGGTCGATATCGTCAACGAAGATCGCCCCCTTGTTCACACCGCGCTGGGTCACGTGGTACGGCTGGCCGGCCAACATCAGGCGTGCTTGTCGAGGCATGGGAGTTCAGGGATTCAAGGAACCACCAGCCTGCCGCCAACGTGGCTGCGGTGGACATCAGGTGATGCCGCGAGAAGGTGTGGGGTAGGGCAGAAGCGACTTAATCCCCTCCGTCCCCTTTTCCATACCGCGCAGGCGTCACTCCCATCTCACGCTTGAACACGTTGATGAAGGAACTGGGCGTCTCGTAGCCCATCGACAGGGCGACGCTGATCACCGGCTCACCCGCCAGCAGGCGTGGCAGTGCCAGCAGTACGCGTAGGCGTTGCCGCCACTGGCTCAAGGTCATGCCTGTTTCGGCCTGCCAACGGCGGGCGAGACTGCGGCTGGACAGCCCGCTGGTGGCCGCCCACGCCTCGACACCGCGCAGGTCGTCCGGCCAACGCACCAGCACCGAAGCGATCTTCTGCAGTCGCCGGTCACGCGGTTGTGGCAGGGCAAGCGGCAGGGGCGTGCTGGCGGCAATCTCATCGGCGATCACACCGGCCAGTCGTGCCTGCGCAGCATCCAGTGGCGGGTGGGGCCACCGCAGCGCACGTGTTGTTGCCGCCTGCAGCAGTGCATCGGGCTGGAAAATGCGCGGTGTGGTGGGCAGACCCAGGCAGGCCTCGGCGTTGAAGTACAGGCTCCAGCCATCGAACCCGTCTGCGCCCAGCAGTGCGTGGGGTAGCAATGGCGGTATCCAGGCGACGTGACCTGCGGGCAGCAGCCAGTGCAGGTCGTCGGCGGCGATCCGCAGCAGCCCCTGATGCGCACCCAGCAGCTGCCCACGGGCATGCCGGTGGCGGGCCGTGCGACGCTTGCCGAGCTGGTGCAGCCGGGCCGCCAGCACCACCGGCCCGTCGGCGGCATCGGCCAACGCGGGGTCGAGCAATGGAGGAGTTGTCTGATCTGCCATATCCATTGGCAGTTATACGGCAGAAGCGTCGCGTCCGTGCCCCGAAACTGGAGCCCACCTCAACGGAGCGCTTCCCCATGCAGCCACAGGACATTCTTCCCGACCATCAGAACGACGTGCAGGTGAACGGCCTCACCGTGCGCAAGGGCAGTGTGGGTGCTTTCCTCGCCAGCGTTCGTGACTGGCAGGATCCGGCCAGCGATCCCGCCACGCGCGCCACTGCCGAAGCCGACCTGCGTGCGCTGCTGCCGGGCCTGCATGCGTTGGGTCTGTTCCAGGTGCTGACAGCGCGTGATCCGGCACTGCAACGCCTGATCGATGGAGCGGCCTGAAACGGACAAGGCCCGGACATGCCGGGCCTTGGCGTCATTGCAGGGGCAGAAACGACTTAATCCCCTCCGTCCCCTTTTTCGTTCAGTTGTTGCCCGGCGCGAACACCAGCGTACGGCGGGTGGTCACCGGCGCGCTGACCGGCTCGAAGCGCCAGCGCTTGACCGCGTTCAGGGCTTCACGGTCGAACACGCGTCCCGGCGTCGCGCGCAGCACGCGAGCGTTCACCACCGAGCCGTCAGTGCCGACGGTGATCTCCACCAGTACTTCGCCGGAGGTTCCCGAACGCAGGGCTTCGCCCGGATAGCGCGGCGCCGGTGTGCTGACCGGGCGCAGGGTGGGCGCTGCGGGTGCGGCGGCCTGGCGTGCGGCGCTGGCCTGCTGCGCGGCGGCCTGCTGCTGCTTCTGCTCGGCCTCACGACGGGCGGCGGCCTGGCGCTCGGCCTCCTGGCGCTCGTTGTCGCGGCGCGCGGCATCCTGCTGCGCGGCAATCTGCTTGGCGGCGTCGGCTTCCTTGGCGCGCTGCTCGGTCAGGCGCTGCTGCTCGGTCTGCTGCTTGCTGCGGTCCTCGGCGTCCTTCTTCGCCTTCTCGGCTTCGGCTTCGGTGCGCTTGGCCGCGTTCTGCACGCCCTTGGCCAGGCCATCCTTCAGGCGCGGCAGCGCCGGCGCGGAGGCATCCACCTTCTCGATCAGTGCCACCAGGCGCTGCGCTTCGGTGTAGTCCTCGCGGCCCAGGTGCTGTTCGGCGGCGATCAGGGTGTAGGGCAGCAGGTCGGTCAGCGCGCTCTTCACCGAGGCATCGTCCGGGGTCTTGTCGCGCAGGGCGAGGTAGTACTCGATGGCGTTGTCGCCGGCCGGCGCGTACATGCGGTTCTCGCGCAGGGCCTGGCTGGCCGACTCACGCAGCTGCTCGGTGCCCATCGACTGCACCTTGGCGGCGACCACCGGTGCGGCCGGTGCAGCGGCGGTGGGTGCGGCGGCCGGGGCCGGTGCTGCGGTTTCTTCCTTGCCCGAGCAGGCGGCCAGTGCCAGTGCCAGGGCAACGGGCAGCCACCGGCGCGCTGCGGTGATCGTTGAGACGTGCGACATCCTGCTCCCCTCTAGAAGACGACGTGACGTAAATCATTGATATGCATGGCCGGGACCTGCGGTCCGGGCACGGCAGGGTGACGTTTCCCGACGCCACCGCCGGCAACGGCGAGGGTGCAATCTAGCATCCCGGCCACCGCCGCGTACAAGGGGCAGGGGCCGGGACGGCGCAGCGGCGGTCAAGCCGCTGGTGGCGCCGACCTCAGTGGTCGTGCGCCTTGTCGTGCGATCTGCTGTGGCTGTTGGACATCAGCTTGTCGGTCCAGGCAATGCCGATCGCCGACAGGATGAACACGCAGTGGATGATGGTCTGCCACAGCACGCCGTCCTGGGTCAGCATCGAGCAGCGAGCGACACCGATGTTGGCCGCGGCCACGCTCATCTGCTCCGGCGTGCACAGCGGAATACCGCCCAGCGCACCGCTGGCGATGAAGGTCTTCAGCAGGTGGATCGAGGAGATGCCGATGATCGCCATCGCCAGCTTCACCTTCAGCACGCTGGCATTGACGTGGCTCAGCCATTCCGGCTGGTCCGGGTGGCCTTCCAGGCGCAGGCGCGAGACGAAGGTTTCGTAGCCACCGACGATCACCATCACCAGCAGGTTGGAGATCATCACCACGTCGATCAGGCCCAGCACGATCAGCATGATCTGCTGCTCGCCCATCGACACCGAATGCGAGATCAGGTGCCACAGTTCCTTGCCGAACAGGAACACATAGACGCACTGCGCCACGATCAGGCCCAGGTACAGCGGCAGCTGCAGCCAGCGCGAGGCGAAGATCAGCGTGGACAAGGGGGAGAGCGGCGGGCGGTTTGCACTCATGCGAGGGATGCTGCGTTGCGGGGGAGAGGCGAGGTTACCGGCCCGCCATGACGGTGCCAACCCAACTCACGCACTAGACTTCAGGTTCCTTTCCGCACCTCGAGCCGACGCCATGATCGACCTGTATTACTGGCCCACCCCGAACGGCCACAAAGTGACCCTGCTGCTGGAGGAAACCGGCCTGGACTACCGCATCCACCCGGTCAACATCGGCTCGGGCGACCAGTTCAAGCCGGAATTCCTCGCCATCTCCCCCAACAACAAGATGCCGGCCATCGTCGACCATGCCCCGGCCGATGGCGGCGCCTCGCAGAGCGTGTTCGAGTCCGGCGCGATCCTGCTGTACCTGGCCGAAAAGACCGGCCAGTTCCTGCCCAGCGACCCGCGCGGCCGCGTCACCACGCTGGAATGGCTGTTCTGGCAGATGGCGGGCCTAGGTCCCATGAGCGGCCAGATGGGCCACTTCAACGTCTACGCGCCGGAGAAGATCCCGTACGCCATCGAGCGCTACGACAACGAAGTGCGCCGCCTGCACGGCGTGATGGACAAGCGACTGGCCCAGCATGCCTTCCTGGCCGGTGACGAATACACCATCGCCGACATGGCCAGCTACCCGTGGGTCGGGGCCTACGACAAGCTGCCGGTGGACTTCGCCGCCTTCCCGAACCTCAAGCGCTGGCACGAGACGATTGCCGCGCGCCCGGCCACCCAGCGCGCGTATGCCCTGCGCCAGCAGGTGAACCCGAACGCCGGCAAGCCGCTCAGCGACGAAGAGCGCAGGCACCTGTTCGGCCAGCGTTGACCCGGGCAGCTGAAGATGGGTGCCGACCGTCGGTCGGCACCGCGTATGGGCAGAAGGTCATGCTGCCTTCCTGCACGGGCTTGGTTAGGATGGGGAACGACCACCCCGTGCCCCGAGCCGGGGTGGACCTGCCGTTTGCCGGGATCCTCCATGCGCCACCTGTTCGCTTCGCTCGCCCTCATGCTCGCCACCACAACCGCCGCCCACGCTGAAAAGCTGACCCTGGAAGCCATCACCGGCCCGCTGCCGTTGTCCGGCCCGACCCTGATGAAGCCGAAGGTGGCGCCGGACGGTTCGCAGGTCAGTTTCCTGCGCGGCAAGGACAGCGACCGCAACCAGCTGGACCTGTGGACCTACGACATCGGCAGCGGTCAGACCCGCCTGCTGGTCGATTCCAAGGTAGTGCTGCCCGGCACCGAGACCCTCAGCGATGAGGAAAAGGCACGCCGCGAACGCCAGCGCATCGCCGCGATGACCGGCATCGTCGATTACCAGTGGTCGCCGGACGCGCAGCGCCTGCTGTTCCCGTTGGGCGGCGAGCTGTACCTGTACGACCTCAAGCAGCAGGGCCAGGCCGCAGTACGCCAGCTGACCCACGGTGAAGGCTTCGCCACCGACGCCAAGCTGTCGCCCAAGGGCGGCTTCGTCAGCTTCATCCGCGGCCGCAACCTGTGGGTGATCGACCTGGCCAGTGGCCAGCAGCTGCAGCTGACCCGCGACGGCAGCACCACCATCGGCAACGGCGTGGCCGAGTTCGTCGCCGACGAGGAAATGGATCGCCACACCGGTTACTGGTGGGCGCCGGACGATTCGGCGATTGCCTTTGCCCGCATCGACGAATCCCCGGTACCGGTGCAGAAGCGCTACGAGGTCTATGCAGACCGCACCGACGTGATCGAACAGCGTTACCCGGCCGCCGGCGATGCCAACGTGCGCGTGCAGCTGGGCGTGATCGCACCGGCCGCCGATGCGCAGCCGCGTTGGGTCGACCTCGGCAAGGAACAGGACATCTATCTGGCCCGCGTCGATTGGCGCGATGCGCAGCACCTGAGCTTCCAGCGCCAGTCGCGCGACCAGAGGCAGCTGGACCTGGTGGAAGTGGCGCTCGATTCCAACCGCCAGCGCGTGCTCGCCCACGAGACCAGCCCGACCTGGGTGCCGCTGCACAACAGCCTGCGCTTCCTTGAAGACGGCAGCGTGCTGTGGTCATCCGAGCGCACCGGCTTCCAGCACCTGTACCGCATCGACAGCAAGGGCAAGACCACCGCGTTGACCCATGGCAACTGGCCGGTGGACGAGCTGCTGGCGGTCGATGAAAAGGCCGGCAAGGCCTACTTCCGCGCTGGCATCGAGACCTCGCGCGAAAGCCAGATCTACGCGGTATCGCTGCAGGGCGGTGAGCCGCAGCGCCTGTCGAAGGCACCGGGCATGCACAGCGCCAGCTTCGCCCGCAATGCAAGCGTCTATGTGGACAGCTGGTCCAACAGCACCACGCCGCCGCAGATCGAACTGTTCCGCGCCAATGGCGAGAAGATCGCCACCCTGCTCGAGAACGACCTGGCCGATCCCAAGCATCCGTATGCGCGCTACCGCGATGCGCAGCGCCCGGTCGAGTTCGGCACGTTGATGGCTGCCGATGGCAAGACTCCGCTGAACTACAGCCTGATCAAGCCGGCCGGCTTCGATCCGTCCAAGCGCTACCCGGTGGCCGTGTACGTCTACGGCGGTCCGGCCAGCCAGACCGTTACCAACAGCTGGCCCGGCCGTGGTGACCACCTGTTCAACCAGTACCTGGCCCAGCAGGGCTACGTGGTGTTCTCGCTGGACAACCGTGGCACCCCGCGACGTGGCCGCGACTTCGGTGGCGCGTTGTACGGCAAGCAGGGCACGGTGGAAGTGACCGACCAGCTGCGCGGCGTGACCTGGCTGAAGCAGCAACCGTGGGTGGACCCGGCGCGCATCGGTGTGCAGGGCTGGTCCAACGGTGGCTACATGACCCTGATGCTGCTGGCCAAGGCCTCGAACCAGTACGCCTGTGGCGTGGCCGGTGCGCCGGTCACCGACTGGGGCCTGTACGACAGCCACTACACCGAACGCTACATGGATCTGCCGGCGCGCAATGAAGCGGGTTACCGCGAAGCGCGCGTGCTGACCCATATCGACGGCCTGCGCTCGCCGCTGCTGCTGATCCACGGCATGGCCGACGACAACGTGCTGTTCACCAATTCAACCAGCCTGATGAGCGCGTTGCAGAAGCGTGCGCAGCCGTTCGAGTTGATGACCTACCCGGGTGCCAAGCATGGCCTGTCCGGCGCCGATGCCCTGCATCGCTACCGCGTGGCCGAAGCCTTCCTGGGACGTTGCCTGAAACCCTGATCCGCAGCCGGGAAGGAGCCCGCCGATGACCCTGCCACCCCCGATTCCCGCCCACCGACAGACGCCAGCCGGTTGGTGGTGCCGTCATTGGCGCTGGGCGATGCCGTTGACGGTGGTGCTGGTGCTGGGCGGTGCAGGTGGCGTGGTGACCTGGAGCGTGTTGCGCTGGAGCGAGGCGGCACGCGAGAGCCCGCCGATGCGCGAAGCGCTGCGTCGCGCGGGCTGCAGCATCGAACTGGTGGAAGCCTTCGGCGAGCCGCTGCATATTGAATCGATGCCACTGGGCAGCATGCAGACCGCGATCAACGGCCAGCGCGATGTCGGCCTGACCGTGGCCCTGGAGGGTCCGCACGCGCACGGTCGGCTGTTCGTGAAGGGCACCCGCAGTGACGACGTTTGGGATTACCCGGTGATGTACGTGCTGGGCGAGAACAAGCAGACCTTCGACCTGACGGCGCTGGATGATGATGAAGCCGCGCAGGAGTGCGAGCTGCAGGCCTGCCGCGAACGCGGCGAATGCCCGCTGACCGCCGCGTTGTGACCTCCGCGGGCAGGCGACTGCGGGACGTCGGCTGGGTAGAGTCGACTGTCAGTTGACTGCTCTTCGATCAGATAGCGAAACCTCCGCGCTGCGCGCGATAGTCGACTGACAGTCGACTCTACGCCGGCAGGCTTCCGCGGAGCCCCGGCTGCACAACCAGCCCGCCATGACTTCCCGCCGATTGTCGCCATCGCCGTGAGCGCGTAGGGTGCGGGCAACCCTTTGCTGGAGTGTCCCATGAAGCCGATTGCGCTCGCCGTTGCCCTGGCCCTGACTGCCGCCCCGCTGCTGTCCGCCCCGCCGGCCCTGGCCGCGCCGGCTGCGAAGGCTGCCACACCGGCCAGCCCGGCCTGGGTCGCCCGCAGCAATGCGCTGGCGCAGATCCTGCTGGATGCGCAGGGGCCGTTCCAGCCGGAAGAGACCGGCTTCTTCGGCGTGCCCGGCTACGACGACAAGGTGGCTGACCTCGGTCCGGACAACGGCAAGCGCTACCGCGCTGCGATGGCCAAGGCCCGCGACGAACTGAAGGCGAAGCTGGCCACCGAGAAGGATCCCAATGTCCGCCAGGACCTTGAGATCATGATTCACGCCGCCAGCCAGAACATCGAAGGCAGCGAGCTCAACGAGAAGTACCTGCTGCCGTGGAGCGATGCGCCGCAGACCGTGTTCAGCGGCCTCAACCTGCTGCTGTCCGACCAGGTGCCGGCCGAGCGCCGGGCCAAGGCGCTCGACCGCCTCAAGGCCTATGCGGGCCTGCAGCAGGGCGGCACCGCCTTCACCACGCTGGCCCGCCAGCGCTACGAAGAACGCCTGAAGGACAGCAGCCTGCTGCAGCCGACGAAGATCGAAGTGCAGCAGTCGCTGGACAACGTCGAGACCTACATCACCGGCATCGAGTCGCTGCTGAAGAAGTACCAGATCGCCGGCGCCGATGAGGCGATGAAGGCACTGGCCGGGCAGATGAAGGACTACGCCAGCTGGACGCGCACCACCGTGCTGCCGAAGGCGCGCGCCGACGCACGCCTGCCGGCGCCGCTGTACGCCTACCAGCTCAAGCAGGTCGGCATCGACATCGACCCGAAGCTGCTGATGCAGCGCGCGCAGCTGGAGTTCATGGAAACCCGCTCGGCGATGCAGCAGCTGGCACCGCTGGTGGTGAAGGACAAGGGCCTGAAGGTGGCCGACCCGAGCGACCCGGTGGCGGTGATCCGCGCACTGAAGGCCGACAAGATTGCCGACGATCATCTGGAAGGCCACTACCGCAAGGTGATCGATGCGATCGACCCGCTGATCCGCGAGCACGCCATCGTCGACGTGCCCAAGCGCGCCATGCAGATGCGCCTAGGTTCGGCTGCCGAGAGTGCAGCCAGCCCGGCCCCGCATTTCCTGCCGGCGCCGCTGGTCAACAACACCGGGCAGCAGGGCACCTTCGTGCTGCCGCTGGGCAACCCGGCGGCGGGCCCGGGCGCACAGTACGACGATTTCAACTTCGGTGCGGCGGCGTGGACGCTGAGCGCGCATGAAGGCCGCCCCGGCCACGAGCTGCAGTTCACCGCCATGGTCGAGCGTGGCATCTCGCTGGCACGCACCATGTTCGCGTTCAATTCGGTGAACGTGGAAGGCTGGGCGCTGTATGCCGAGGCCGAGATGGTGCCGTACGAGCCGCTGGACGGGCAGATGATCGCCCTGCAGTTCCGCCTGCTGCGGGCCGCGCGCGCGATGCTGGACCCGATGCTCAACCTCGGCCTCACCGACCGCGCCAATGGCGAGCGCGTGCTGATGGAGCAGGTCGGCCTGTCCAAGGCGATGGCCACCCAGGAACTGGACCGCTACATGGTGCGCATGCCCGGCCAGGCGGGCAGCTACTTCTATGGCTACACCCGCATCCTCGAACTGCGCATGCAGACCGAGCTGGCGCTGGGTGCGAAGTTCGACCGCCTGGCCTTCAACAACTTCCTGCTCGACCAGGGCCTGCTGCCGCCGGACCAGCTGGCCGACGCGGTGAACAAGGTGTTCGTGCCGAAGTACAGGCGCTGAGCATCACCGGGTAATGCCGGCCGCTGGCCGGCAACCGGTGTTGGTAGATGCCGACCTTGGTCGGCGCTGTGGGTTCGTGCCAACCAAGGTTGGCACCCACCAGAGCGATGTGTTGGCTGTTGCAGGGATGTGCCGGCCAGCGGCCGGCACTACCCGCTTTGACGCTGCTGCGTCACCGCTGCGGGGTGATCACCTGTGTCGGCAACCGCGCCGGCGGTGCCGGATTCGGCACCCAGATCGCGACGCCGGCGGCGCGCTTCTGCGTGGTCGGAATACCGATGCCGACGCCGCCACCGACGTGCGACCCGAACGAACCGGCGCCGACCGACATGCCCACCGGCGAGCCACTGCTGCCCACGCCCATCAACACCACGCCATTGGCGCCGAGCGCGGCGGCCTCACGCTTCAGGCGTGCCACGGCGGCATCGGTCTGGCCCTGGGTGCCGAAGCCGACGGCGGACGCCGATTCCAGCTGGGCGATTTCCTGGGAACCGGCCGGCGGAGTCGAATAGATCTGCACCAGCGCCGGATCGATCGGTGCGCGGGCGTGGCCCAGCATCACCTTGGAGGTGCTGGCACAGCCAGCGGCGACCAGCAGGATGGCCGCCAACGCGGCCCAACGGATGTTCATGGCACGACCCCTGTAGGACTGGTTGCGATCATCGGCGGGCCACTCTGAATCGGCGCCAACACCCGGGCCAGGGCTCGCACGGCAGCACGCTAGCACGGTGCGGGTGACAGCCCCGCCAATGGCAGTAGGCGGCGGCAGCGGGAACGTCTATGGTTGGGGCAGGAACCAACTGCGGGAGAGCGGCATGGGTGTGATCAGTCTGTTGTGGGGCGTACTGGCGCTGTTGTGGATGATCCTGGCGCTGATTCCACTGCTCGGCTGGGGCAACTGGTTCCTGATCCCGTTCGCTGCGGTGGGCGCGGTCATCGCCGCGCTGGGCATCCTGTTCACCCACCCGAGCAAGCGTGGCCGGGCCTGGGCCGGTCTGGTCCTGAACGGCATCGTGGTGGTGGTGGGCATCCTCCGCCTCGGCCTGGGTGGTGGCGTCATCTGAGCCCACGCCCGGGTGCG
The DNA here is from genome assembly GCF_029845105.1 of Stenotrophomonas sp. GD03654. Taxonomy (NCBI): domain Bacteria; kingdom Pseudomonadati; phylum Pseudomonadota; class Gammaproteobacteria; order Lysobacterales; family Lysobacteraceae; genus Stenotrophomonas; species Stenotrophomonas sp. GD03654. The sequence goes on from NZ_JAOCLC010000002.1 coordinate 21,580, forward strand.
ACAGGGCGTCGCAGGCGCACGGTCCATGGCCGGGCAGGGGCGTACAATGAATGGCTGCGCGAGCCCCCCGCGTGCCTGTGAATCCGCGCCCGGCGCGGCTGCCCCATGATCATCCGACCCCGTCCCCACGGCTGGCAACTGCTGTACATCCTGCGCGGTTCGATCGTCAAAGCGATCGCACCCAAGGTGCTGGCCATCCTGATCCTGTCCATCGCCGTGGCTGCGGTGGTGGAACTGGCGCCGCCGACCGGCATTGAACGCGTGTCGGTCACGCCGTTCACCCTGCTCGGCCTGGTGCTGTCGATCTTCCTCAGCTTCCGCAACAGCGCCTGCTACGAGCGCTGGTGGGAAGGCCGCAAGCTGTGGGGCCAGCTGGTCTACGAATCGCGTTCGCTGGCCCGCCAGGTGAACCTGCTGCTGGCCGATGACACCGGCCGCCGTCGCCGCATCGCCTACCTCACCACCGCGTTCGCCCACGCGCTGGCCGGGCGCCTGCGCGGGCGCATCGTGGCGCTGATGGCCCTGCCGTGGCTGGACAAGCGCCAGCGCGAACAGCTGGGCCAGCGCGAGAACGTGCCCGACGCGCTGCTCTCGATGATCGCCGCCGAGCTGGCCCAGGCGCTGCGCGCCGGTGAGCTCGACCCGATCCTCTACACCCAGCTGGAAGAGCGCCTGCACGCGATGTCGTCGATCCAGGCCGGCTGCGAGCGCATCCTCACCACCCCGCTGCCGTTCGCCTACACCCTGCTGCTGCATCGCTGCGCGTGGATGTTCTGCGTGCTGCTGCCGTTCGGCCTGGCCAGTTCGCTGGGCTGGGGCACACCGGTGCTGTCGGCGGTACTGGCCTATGCCTTCTTCGGCCTGGACCAGCTGGGCGAAGAAATGGAAGACCCGTTCGGCCTGGAGCCGAACGACCTGCCGCTGGACGCGCTGGTGCGCACGATCGAGATCGACCAGCTCGACGCGCTCGGCGAACGCCCATTGCCCGAACCCCTGCTGCCGCAGGGTTACCTGTTGCAATAGCCTCTCCTCGGAGCCTGCCATGTCCCACCCGCTTTACCGCCCGCGCCGCATGCGCCATGACGAGTTCTCACGCCGCCTGATGCGCGAGAACACGCTGACCACCGACGACCTGATCTACCCGGTGTTCGTGCACGAACTGGCCGGCCGCACCGCAGTACCGTCGATGCCGGGCGTGGAGCGGCTGTCGATCGAAGAACTGCTGAAGGTGGCCGAAGAGGCGCTGGAGCTGGGCATTCCGGTGATCGACCTGTTCCCGGTGATCGACCCGTCGCTGAAGTCGCTGGATGCATCGGCGGCGTGGGCCGAGGACGGCCTGGCGCAGCGTGCGATCCGCGCGCTGAAGTCGCGCTTCCCGGAGCTGGGGGTGATGACCGACGTGGCGCTGGACCCGTACACCACCCACGGCCAGGACGGCATCATCGATGACAAGGGCTATGTGCTGAACGACATCACCGTCGAGGCGCTGGTCAAGCAGTCGGTATCGCACGCCGAGGCCGGAGTCGACATCGTTTCGCCGTCGGACATGATGGACGGCCGCATCGGCGCGATCCGTCGTGCGCTGGATGCCGACAATCACATCAACGTGCGCATCATGGCTTACTCGGCCAAGTACGCCTCGGCGTTCTACGGCCCGTTCCGTGATGCGGTGGGCAGCGCGGCCAGCCTCGGCAAGGCCGACAAGAAGACCTACCAGATGGACCCGGCCAACGGCGACGAGGCCCTGCGCGAGATCGCGCTGGACCTGGAAGAGGGCGCCGACATGGTGATGGTCAAGCCGGGCATGCCGTACCTGGACCTGGTGCGCCGGGTGAAGGAGACGTTCGGCGTGCCGACCTTTGCCTATCAGGTCAGTGGCGAGTACGCGATGATGAAGGCCGCTTTCGCCAACGGCTGGCTGGACGAGCGCGCCTGCGTACTGGAGTCGCTGCTGGGCTTCAAGCGGGCCGGTGCCGATGGCGTGCTGACCTATTTCGCGCCGCAGGTGGCGCGATGGCTGCGCGAGCGCTGACAATAGCGCCACGATAGACGGAGGACTGCGCGATGGGACCCGAACTGGGGTGGATGCAATGGCTGATCTGGGGCACCGGTACGCTGGTGTTCGGCGCCATCATCGTCGGTGTCTTCATCGCCGCATGGCGCGCGGGCAAGCGCCCGCCGGAGCAGCTCTCCGCCGCCCGCCACGTGGCCCGTGAGCAGGCCCTGCCGGACAGCGTGCAGGCCGAACTGGCCGCGCTGAACCAGCGCAAGGACAACGGCCAGTTGAGCGAAGTGGAGTACGAGCAGTTGCGCGCCAAGGTGTTGTCGCGCTGACCGGGCGTTTCATCCACGCATGGCGTGGATCTACTGGTAGTCGCCAACCTTGGTTGGCGCTTTCACGTATGCCAACCAAGGTTGGCATCTACCAAACGGCTATCCACGCATGGCGTGGATCTACCGGATACACCCGGGCACCGCCGCCACCTTCGGCACCGCCAACCGGTACACATCCACGCCACCGGCACGTGGCGCTTTCGCTGCACTGCTGGCCACCATCATCTCGCCCGGCTTGGCGTTGTCGATCACCGGCGCGCCGGTCCAGCCGCCGGCCTGGTTGAACGACAACCCCAGCGGCTGCAGCGCCGCGCCGCTCCATGCACAGCCGCTGCTCCACACCTGCGCGCTCGTGCCGCTGCCGCGGCTGAACACCACCGCGCCGTCCTGGCCCAGCCAGTCGCCGTCGGTCTCGTCGTCGGCGCTGTTCAACGCGCTCAGTGCGCTGGCCGGGCCGCGCAGGCCCTGCGCATCCAGCGTCGCCACGAACAGGTCCCAGCCAGCGCCTCGGCCCTGCTGGCGCGCAAACAACAGCCGCTGACCATCCGCGCTCAGGGCCGGCCCGCGCTCTTCCCGGCGCCCGCCATCGCCAGCCAGGATCTGCGCGCCGCCCAGCCGGCCATCGGCGGCCAGCGCGGCGCGGTACAGCGCCAGCTTGCCCTCGCGGCCGGCCGCGAACAGCAGCCAGCGGCCGTCACGGCTGAAGTAGGGATCACGGGCCTCCCCGGCCACGCCTACCGGCAGTGCCTGCGCCTGCTGCCATCGGCCGTCGACCACGCGCGCCTCCCACAGGCCCAAGCCATCTTCGCCGCGGCGGGCGAAAACGATTCGCTGGCCATCGGCGCTGATCGTGGCGCGGCCCTCGTCGGCACGGGTCGAGACCACGCCCATGCCTTCGATGCCGTACTCGTTCAACGCCATCGCCACGGGGGCAGAGAGTAGACTGGCGGCAAGCACCAGCAGGGGCGGGGTGATGCGCATCATCCGGGTCCGTGCACGAAAGAGCATCAGTCTAGCCAGCTTGAGGATTCCATGACCGACCGTTACGCCGTCTTCGGACACCCCGTTGCCCACTCGAAGTCGCCGCAGATCCACGCGACGTTCGGTCGCCAGGAAGGCATCAGCATCGACTACCGTGCGATCGACCTGGTCCCGGATGCGTTCCTGGCCGGCCTGGAAGCCTTCGCCGCCGACGGCGGTGTCGGCGCCAACATCACCTCGCCGCACAAGGAAGCCGCGTTCTCGGTGTGCACCACCCTGACCGCACGTGCGCGCCGTGCCGGCTCGGTCAACACGCTGCTGCGCAAGGGCGACCGCTGGCATGGCGATACCACCGATGGCATCGGCCTGGTGCGTGACCTGACCGACCGCCATGGCCTGGACCTGCGCGGCCGCCGCATGCTGCTGATCGGTGCCGGCGGCTCCGCGCGCAGCGTCGCCCCGGCCTTCCTTGATGCCGGCATCACCGAACTGGTGGTGGTCAACCGCACGCCGGAACGCGCCGATGAACTGATCGACGCGATGGGCGAACCGGGCCGCGCGATCAGCCGCTACTGGGAAGACCTGCGTGACCTGGGCGACTTCGAGCTGATCGTCAATGCCACCTCGGCCGGCCGCGACCGCGACGTCGAGTTCAAGCTGCCGCTGTCGCTGGTCAATTCAATGACCACCGCCGTCGACCTGAACTACGGCGAGGCCGCCATCGCTTTCCTGGCCTGGGCGCGTGCGGCGAACTGCCGCAATACCGTGGATGGCCTGGGCATGCTGGTCGAACAGGCGGCCGAGAGCTTCCTGCAGTGGCATGGCGTGCGCCCTCAGACCGACGAGATCTACCAGTCGCTGCGCCAGGGCGCGGCGGTGCTGGCCGGCGAGGACTGATCGATGGACAGCACAACGTTGATGGTGACCGTGCTGAGCATGGTCGGCGTGCGCCTGCCGGTGCTGATCGCGCTGTGCATCGGCCTGGTCTGGGTGGTCGGCGCACCGCGCGATGCCACCCGCACCGGCGCCCTGGTCGGCCTGGTGCTGTTGCTGCTGTCCAGCCTGGGCGGCCTGGCGGCGGGTGTCCTGCCGATGTGGCTGGTCAGCAGTGGCAACTTCAGCGCCATCTCAGGCATGGGCACCATCCTCGGCGTGCTGCATTTCGCCCTGGCGATGGTCGAGGCCATCGGCGTGGTGCTGCTGGTCTGGGCACTGGTGCGCCTGCTGCGTAGCCGTACGATCCCGGCCACCTGAGCGGCAGCGCCGGGCCATGCCCGGCGTATCTGCCCCTGGGATGGTCCGGCCACTGGACCGGGACCGCCAGCGGGCGTCGTCGCTGGCCCGTTCAGGGTGCCAGCAGCAGTGAACGTGGCCGGCCATGCGACAATGACCGGCCTGATCCAGCCACGGTAATTCCCGGCGTGACCGAAACCGTCGCCGCTCCGCGCACGCTTGATGACGCCTTGAAGGACGCGATCCGCAAGGCGTACACGACGCTGCAGGCCAATACACCCGGCTTCTCCACCCGCCGCTCGCAGAGCCAGATGATCGGTGTGGTGTCGCGCGCGCTGTCGAAAAGCGGTGGCGTCGGCGTGGTCGAGGCGCCCACCGGTGTCGGCAAGAGCCTGGGCTACCTCACCGCAGGTGTACCGATCGCGCTGGCCACCAAGAAGAAGCTGGTGATCAGCACCGGCACCGTGGCCCTGCAGTCGCAGCTGGTCGAGCGCGATATCCCGAATTTTCTCAAAGCCACCGGCCTGGAAGCGACCGTGGCGCTGGCCAAGGGCCGTACCCGCTACCTGTGCACGCGCAATGCCGCCGAGGCGCAGGGCGAGGGATCGCAGGGCGGCATGTTCGAGGATGACGCGCCACTGTTCGACCGGCCGCTGGCGCCGATCGAGATGGACATCGCCAAGCGCCTGACTGACGCCTTCACCGGCGGCAGCTGGGACGGCGACATCGACAACGCACCGGAGACCATCAGCCCCGGCCTGCGCAGCCGCATCACCACGCCGGCTTCGGGCTGCGCGGGGCGTCGTTGTGCCTATTCGGCGCAGTGCGCGGTGCTGCGCTCACGCAACACGGTGCGCGACGCACAGATCGTGGTCACCAACCACGCGCTGCTGCTGTCGGCGCTGTCGATCGGCGACAGCGACAACGGCCAACCGTTGATCGCGCCGCCGTCGGACATGCTGCTGGTGCTGGACGAAGGCCATCACATCGGCAACGTGGCGATCGACCAGGGCGCGGCCAGCCTGGCGCTGGACGAGATGGCCAAGCGCACCGGCCGCCTGCAGATCCTGATCGCCGGTGCCTACCGCGCGGTCGACAAGGATCGCCTCGGCAACCTGTTGCCGAACGAAGCGATCGAAGTCGCCAGCAACGTGGCCAAGCAGCTGCGCGCGTTCCGCGATCACATCGAGCGGGTGTGGATGCCGGCACCGGCGGACGAAGAGCCGATGTGGCGCGCGGCCAACGGGCGCCTGCCCGAGGCCTGGCGCGAGCCGATCGAGGCCCTCGCCGACGATACCCGCAGCCTCTACAACTGGGCGCACGCCGCCACCGCGCAGGTGGCCAAGGGCAAGCCGGACGATGCCGCGCGCGAGCGCCTGCAGCGCAACCTGGGCATGGCGCTGGAAATGATCGAGCAGCAGTACAACCTGTGGCAGGCCTGGCGCCGTGAGGACAAGGACGGCGCGCCGCCGATGGCGCGCTGGGTCACCGCTACCCGCGATGGCGACCTGGTGCTGCACGGCTCGCCGGTATCGGCCGCGCACGTGCTGCGCAAGCTGCTGTGGGATGAAGTGGACTCGGTGGTGATGACCTCGGCGACGCTGACCGGCGGTGGCGACTTCCAGTCGCTGGCGATCGACAACGGCATCCCCGAAGAGGCCGAGATGGTCTCGCTGTCGTCGCCGTTCGACCTGGCCAACCAGGCCGAGCTGATCGTGCCGAAGTTCCCGGTCACCCCGGACGACCGCGAAGGCCACCCGCGCGAAGTGGCGCGCTACCTCGATACCGAGCTGGACTGGGCCAAAGGCTCGATGGTGCTGTTCACCTCGCGCTGGAAGATGGAGAAGGTGGCCGGGCTGATGTCGGCCCCGCGCCGCAAGCAGGTGCTGGTGCAGGGCGAGATGTCCAAGACCCGGCTGATCGACGAGCATCTGCGCCGCGTGGCCTCAGGTGAGGGCTCGGTGCTGTTCGGGCTGAACTCGTTCGGCGAAGGCCTCGACCTGCCCGGCGAAGCCTGCACCACGGTGGTGATCACCCAGGTGCCGTTCGCAGTGCCGACCGACCCGCAGACCGCCACCCTCAGCGAGTGGTTCGAAGGGCGCGGGTTGAATGCCTTCAACCTGATCGCCATTCCGCATGCGCTGCGCACGCTGACCCAGTTCGCCGGCCGCCTGATCCGCACTTCCACCGACACCGGCCGCGTGATCATCCTCGATTCGCGGCTGCTGACCCGCCGCTACGGCAAGCGCATCATCGACGCGCTGCCCCCGTTCAAGCGCGTGATCGGCTGAGAAAAGGGGACGGAGGGGATTAAGTCGTTTGTGCCTCAAACGACTTAATCCCCTCCGTCCCCTTTTCCAGATGCCGGCCAGCGGCCGGCGCTACCGGATCGGCATCAATCGCCGAGCAGCGCGGTGTTGCGTACGGCGCCCTTGTCGGCGCTGGTGGCGAGCAGGGCGTAGGCCTTCAATGCGCTGGTGACCTTGCGCGGGCGCGGCGCACGCGGTTTCCAGCCGCGTGCATCAGCGTCGGCGCGGCGTTGGGCCAGCGTGGCCTCGTCCAGCAGCAGATCGATGCGGCGGGCGGGGATGTCGATGCGGATGCGGTCGCCATCTTCCACAAGGCCGATGACACCGCCACTGGCCGCTTCCGGTGAGACGTGGCCGATCGACAGGCCCGAGGTGCCGCCGGAGAAGCGGCCGTCGGTGAGCAGCGCGCACTGCTTGCCCAGTCCCTTCGACTTCAGGTAGCTGGTCGGATAGAGCATTTCCTGCATGCCGGGGCCGCCCTTCGGACCTTCGTAGCGGATCACCACCACCTCGCCCGGCTGCACCTCGTCGGCGAGGATGCCGGCGACGGCGGCGTCCTGGCTTTCGTAGACGCGCGCGGGGCCTTCGAACACGTGGATCGACTCGTCCACGCCGGCGGTCTTCACCACGCAGCCATCCACGGCCAGGTTGCCGCGCAGCACGGCCAGCCCGCCTTCCAGCGAATACGCATGCTGCAGCGAGCGGATGCAGCCCTCGGCGCGGTCCACGTCCAGCGTCGGCCAGCGCGTGGCCTGGCTGAAGGCCTCCTGGGTGGGGATGCCGGCCGGGCCAGCCTTGAAGAACGTATGCAGGGTGTCGTTGTCACTGCGCACCACGTCCCAGCGTTCCAGTGCGTCGGCCAGGCTGGCGCTGTGCACGGTCGGCACCGTGGTATCGAGCAGGCCGGCACGGTCCAGTTCACCCAGGATGCCGAACACACCACCGGCGCGGTGCACGTCCTCGATGTGGTACTTCGGCGTGTTCGGCGCCACCTTGCAGAGCTGCGGTACGCGCCGCGACAGCGCGTCGATGTGGGTCAGGTCGAAGTCGACCTCCGCTTCCTGTGCGGCGGCCAGCAGATGCAGGATGGTGTTGGTGGAGCCGCCCATGGCGATATCCAGGGTCATTGCATTGGCGAACGCGGCCTGGGTGGCGATGCCGCGCGGCAGTGCCGTCGGATCCTCGCCGCCATACCAGCGGTGGCAGAGTTCGACGATAAGGCGGCCGGCGCGGCGGAACAGCGCTTCGCGGTCGGCATGGGTGGCCAGCGTGGTGCCGTTACCGGGCAGCGACAGGCCCAGCGCTTCGGTCAGGCAGTTCATCGAGTTGGCGGTGAACATGCCCGAGCAGGAACCGCAGGTGGGGCAGGCGCTGCGCTCGAACGCCGCGACCTTCTCGTCGGAGGCGCTGTCATCGGCGGCCACCACCATCGCATCGACCAGATCCAGCTTGTGCTCGGACAGCCTGGTCTTGCCCGCTTCCATCGGCCCGCCGGAGACGAACACCACCGGGATGTTCAGGCGCAGCGCGGCCATCAGCATGCCAGGGGTGATCTTGTCGCAGTTGCTGATGCACACCAGTGCGTCGGCGCAATGCGCGTTGACCATGTACTCCACGGCGTCGGCAATGATCTCGCGGCTGGGCAGCGAATACAGCATGCCGTCGTGGCCCATCGCGATGCCGTCGTCCACGGCGATGGTGTTGAATTCCTTGGCGACGCCACCGACCTGCTCGATCTCGCGCGCGACCAGCTGGCCGAGGTCCTTCAGGTGCACGTGGCCAGGCACGAACTGGGTGAAGGAGTTGGCGATGGCGATGATCGGCTTGTGGAAGTCGCCATCCTTCATGCCGGTGGCACGCCACAGGGCGCGGGCGCCGGCCATGTTGCGGCCGGCGGTGGAGGTGCGGGAACGGTATTCGGGCATGGCTGGCGGAACGGGCGGGCCGTACGACGTGGGGGTCGCCTGATCATGGCCAATTTTTTCGGTTGCTGCTGCAACCACCGGATCACGCCCCCGCAACCGGACCCACCCCGCCTTCGACAGTTTCCTGCGATCTGTCGGGGCCGGCGCTCTGCTCCTGGTAGGTGTCGACCTTGGTCGACACGGTAGATCCACGCCATGCGTGGATGATGGGGAATGACGAAAATGAAAGTCCGTTCATCTTTCGGACTTTGCCGATTCCGGTTGCTGGTCAGGATTTGGCATCATTGGGGCATTGATCCGTCGACAGGGCATGAGGCCATGAAACGTTCCCGCACCACCGCGCTGCTGCTGATGAGCGCCGCGCCGCTGCTGTTCACCGCCTGCCAGAAGGAGCCGGAGGTGAAGGTGCAGGAAGGCCTGTACACCTCGGTTGAGGCCTGCACCGAGGCCACCGGCGATCCGTCGTCGTGCCGCAATGCCTTTGCCGAAGCGCAGAAGCAGGCCGCCGATGCCGCGCCGAAGTACGCCAGCAAGGAAGCCTGCGAGAAGGACTACAAGCCGGAACAGTGCGTGCAGCAGCACACCTCGGCCGGTACCTCGTTCATCGGCCCGATGATGATGGGCTTCTTCATGTCGCAGATGCTGAGCAACCGCGGTGGCCTGGCCCCGCAGGCGCCGGCGGCGTCGCCGGCCTACCAGGACAAGAGCGCCGGCTGGGCGCGCCCGGCTCCGGGCGGCAGCGGCGGCCTGAACACCGCCAGCGGCATCGGCGCCGGCAAGGCCGGCCTGGCCCCGGTCACCAGCGAGCCGAACCGTGCGGTCACTGCCAGCCGTGGTGGCTTCGGCAACACCAGCGCGCGCCGCAGCACCAGCGGCAGCTACGGCGGCTGATCGACCCATGCAGCGCATCCGGATTGCCGAGCGTGCCCAATGGCGGGCGCGCGCGGAAGAGGCGGGTTTCCGCTTCCACACCATCGACGGCCAGCCGTACTGGGATGAAAGCGCGTACTACGCGTTCACCCTGCGCCAGATCGAGCAGGACATCGAAGACCCCAGCACCGAGCTGCACCAGATGGCGCTGGACCTGGTCGGCGATGTCATCGCCAGCGAACGGCTGATGGACCAGCTGGCGATTCCGTCGCACTACCGCGACTGGATCGCCGACAGCTGGCGCCAGCGCCAGCCACACCTCTACGGCCGCCTGGACCTGGCCTATGACGGCACCGGCCCGGCCAAGCTGTACGAACTGAACTACGACACGCCGACCTCGCTGTTCGAGGCCAGTTTCTTCCAGTGGCAGTGGCTGGAAGACCAGCGCAACGCCGGTCGCCTGCCGCAGCATGCCGACCAGTTCAACGCCATCCACGAGGCGTTGGTCGAGCGTTTCGGCGAACTGGCCACGCAGCTGCCACCGCCGCTGTATTTCAGCGCGGTGGGCAGTTCCGAAGAAGACCGCGGCACGGTCGACTACCTGCGCGACTGCGCCTCGCAGGCCGGCCTGCATGGCCAGGCCATCGCCATCGAGGATATCGGCCTGTCCAAGGACGGACGCTTCACCGCGCTGGATGATTCGGTGATCGGCACCCTGTTCAAGCTGTATCCACTGGAAGACCTGATGGCCGAGGAATTCGGCCGCGCGCTGCCCGGCTCGGGCGTGCAGCTGCTGGAGCCGGCCTGGAAGGCGGTGCTGAGCAACAAGGGCATCCTGCCGCTGCTGTGGCAGCGCAACGTGGGCCATCCGAACCTGCTGGAAGCGCATTTCGATGACGGCAGCACGCTGGCGTCGGGCTGGGTGCGCAAGCCGCTGTTCTCGCGCGAAGGCGCGAACATCGAGATGCATCTGGCCGATGGCAGCACCCAGCGCAGTGACGGTCCCTACGACGGCCCGGCGATCATCCAGCGCGCGCATCCGCTCACCCGCTTCGAAGGCGGCTACCCGCTGATCGGCAGCTGGGTGATCGGTGACCACGCCTGCGGCATCGGCATCCGTGAGGACGACAGCGCGATCACCCGCGACAGTGCGCGCTTCGTGCCGCACGCGATCGTCGATGAGGCGCCGACGCGGATCTACGTCTGATGGCGGTGCGGCGCAATCGCGACCTGCGGCCTGCGCCACTGCCGGGTCGGCATCTGGATGACGGCCACGCCCTGTGGCGCTATTCGGACCGGATCGCGGTGCGCTGCCATCGCTGCGATACGCCCGGCTGGGTGGTGGGGACGTCGGAATCGCGACGTTTCCGCTGCCTGGGCTGCAGCGCATCTCTCGACAGTGGATGCAGCTGTGGTTGCTGTGTTGCGGGCGACTGGGTCGGACCAGTGCGCTACAGCGGCTATCGTCCCTGCGGATACTGTGGGCACAAATGGGTCCGCGTCGAGCTGCACCGCGCGCGTGCAACGTCGCCGTTGCGGACGCTGGCGGCGGACTGCAGTCAGTGCGGACGCAGCAGCGAGGTGGAGGTCACGCTGTCGCGGTGGCGTGGCAATGAGGCGATCGACCCGCACTTCGGCATGCCGCTGCGGTTGATCGAAAAGACCGCGGCGGGCGTGCTGTGGGCCTACAACGAGGCCCATCTGCAGGCACTGCACGATTACGCTGCCGCGCCTCTGCGCGAGCGCGCGGGCGTCACCAATGGCTCGATGTTTTCGCGCCTGCCGCAGTGGATGAAGCTGGCCCGCAACCGGGTGCTGCTGCAGCGTGCGGTGGAGCGGTTGCAGCGGCGGTTGTTGCAGGGGTAATGCCGGCCGCTGGCCGGCAACCGGTGTTGCTGGATGCCGACCTTGGTCGGCGCTGTGGGTTTCGTGCCAACCAAGGTTGGCACCCACCAGAGCGATCACTGGTATCAAAGCAGCCCTTCGCGCTTCACCGCCAGGTAGCGCTCCACCAGTGCGCCCGGCAGGGCATCGGCGGTCACGTCGAGCACCATGACCTTTTCGCTGCGCAGCGCGTCGTGCGCCTTCGCGCGCTGCTGCAGGTACAGCGCTGCTGCACCGACCTGGGTGGCATCCTCCAGCGTCTGCACTTCGCCCTCCAGTGCGCCGTCCAGCTCGCGCTCGCGCAGGCTGGCCACGCATACCAGGTGGCGCCGCTGCAGCAGGCGCACCGCCGCCAGCAGGTCTTCGATGTCCTCGTCGCGCACGTTGCTGACCAGCATCACCAGCGCACGCCGGCGCTGGCGCAGCGACACTTCGGTGGCGGCGGCCAGATAATCGGTGGCCACCGCACGCGGCTGCAGGTCGTAGCTGGCGCGCAGCAGGTGCTCGACCGTGCCCATGCCGCGCTGCGGCGCCACCCAGCGGCGTTCGCCGCCGGCGGCGAACAGGCCGGCGGCATCGCCCTGGCGCAGCGCCAGGTAGGCCACCACCAGCGAGGCGTTCAACGCGTGGTCGAAGTGCGAGAGCCGGCCTTCGCTGGCCAGCATGCGCCGGCCACTGTCGAGCATCAGCAGCAGCTGCTGGTTCTTCTCGTCCTGGTATTCGCGCGAGATCAGCTTGCGCGCACGTGCGGTGGCCTTCCAGTCCAGCTGGCGCCGGCTGTCGCCGATGCGGTACTCGCGCATCTGGTGGAAGTCGGTGCCTTCACCCCGGCGGCGCTTCACGTGCGCACCGACCAGCCGCGAGGCCTGGTCGGCACTGAACAACGCAAAGCGGGTGAGCGGCACGAAGTTCGGATAGACACGCACGTCCAGCGCGGGGGGCAGCGTGCGTTGCTGCCACCACAGGCGCCACGGCGAGCGCATGCGCAGGTGCACGCCCTCGAAGCGGAAATGCCCGCGCTGCAGCGGCTGCAGATGGTAGCGCAGGGTGGCAGCGGTGCCCGCCTGCAGGTGCACGCGTTGTGGCAGCGATTCCAGCGGCCAACCGCCGGGCACCAGGTCGAACACCTGCACCGTCATCGACGCGTCTGCCTGCAACCGCAGTGCAGCCTCGCGGCGCACGCCCAGTGCCAGCGCTTCGGGCAGTTCGCGCTGCACCTGCGGCGACGGACGCCGCGACTGCCGCCACAGATCCATCAACGCCGGCACGGCAATCGCCAGCGCCGCCAGCGCCCAGCTCCAGCGCGGCAGCAACCCGCCCAGCACCAGACCGCCCAGGGCAGCCCAGGCCAGCAGCAGCGCCAACAGCAGCGGGGCCGGCCTCATCGGCGCGGTGCTTCCACCTTGGCCAGCAGCGCGCCCAGCACGTCGTCGGCGTCCTGGCCTTCGATCTGCAGTTCCGGGGCCAGCGCAATGCGGTGGCGCAGCGCCGGGCGCGCAATGTCGCGCACGTCGTCCGGCGTGACGAAGTCGCGGCCGGCCAGCACCGCCTGCGCGCGCGAGGCACGCACCAGCGCGATGCTGCCGCGCGGGCCAGCGCCGACCGCGATGCCCGGCCACTGGCGGGTCGCCGCGACGATGCGTACCGCGTAGTCGATCACTTCGTCATCGACGGTGATCGCCGCGGTGGCACGCTGCAACTCCAGCAGTTCGCCGGCACCGAGCACGCGTGGCACCCGGCTCAGGTCGAAATCGCTGGCGGCACGACCACTGGTGATCGCGGTCACCATGCGCTTCTCGTCCTCCAGCTGCGGGTAGTCGATCAGCACCTTCAGCAGGAAGCGGTCCAGCTGTGCTTCCGGCAGCGGGTAGGTACCTTCCTGCTCCAGCGGGTTCTGCGTGGCCAGCGCCATGAAGGGCGGCGCCAGGGTGAAGGCCTTGCCTTCGATGGTCACCTGGCCTTCCTGCATCACTTCCAGCAGTGCCGACTGGGTCTTGGCCGGTGCACGATTGATTTCGTCGGCCAGCAGCAGGTTGGTGAACACCGGGCCGCGGCGGATCTTGAAGCTCTCGCTTTTCGGGTCGTACACCGCGTGGCCACTGACGTCGCTGGGCATCAGGTCGGGGGTGAACTGTACGCGGCCATAGTCCAGATCCAGGGCCTGTGCGAGTGCGCGCACCAGCAGGGTCTTGCCCAGCCCGGGCACGCCCTCGATCAGCACGTGGCCACCGGCCAGCAGGGCCACCAGGATCTGGTCCAGCACTTCGGCCTGGCCGATGAAGGCGTGGCCGATGGCATCGCGGATGGCATCGACGCGTTCAATCAGGCGGGCGTTGGCGGCCGCCGGCAGCTCGGGGACTTCGGTCATAGCAGGGATCTCATCTGGAGCAGCAAGCGGATGCGCTCGCGCAGGGCGGAGGAATCGTGTGGCGGAGGGGGCGTGAGCGCGCTGGCGACGCGGGCCTGCGGCCACTTCAGCAGCTCGGCGATGGCCTGATCGCGTGGCGCACCCTCCAGTGCGGCGGCAATCGGTGCGCGCAGGCGCAGGCGGTGCAGGAACAGAGCGAGCACGGCCTCGTACAGGCGTATGCCGTGACCGAAGCGCAGCAGCAGTTCGCCACTGGCGCGCACGTGCTCCAGCAGCGAACGGCGTTCCAGCACCGGTGACGGCAGCAGGCTGCCGAAGCGCTGCGAGCGGCTCCACAGCCAACCCAGCAGGGCCAGCAGCAGCGGTGCCCACAGCGGCCAGCCCTGATAGAACATGCGCGACCATAGCGACGGCGGGCGGCTGGCATAGACCAGCCAGACCGCACCCTTGCCGTAGTTCGGATCGAGCAGGTAGCGGGTCAGGTCGCGATGGGCAGGATCGTGCAGGCCGTCGCTGGCCTTGCCTGCGGCAGAGGCCAGGCGCGCCGCCGGTGAGTCCACTTCGCCGCGCATGAACTCCATGTCGGCTAGCACGCTCACTCTGCCCTGGCCGTGGTGCAGGCGCGCGAACACCAGGTCGCGATCCGTGCCCCAGCGGCGTTCGGCCTGCGCACTGGCCGCAAACCCCAGGGTGAAGCGGCGCCCACCACAGAATTCGACGTGGCCCGGATCGTCGTCGACATGGAAGGCCTGGCAGTCGCTGCGCTGGAACAGGCTGTCCACGCCCAACTGGTCCAGCAGGGGGCCCTGCGTGCTGCTGGCATCGTCCTCGGCCGGTGGCGGTGTACGCACCAGCAAGTGGCCGCCCTGGTCCACCCAGTCCAGCAGCTGTTTCACCGCCGGCACCGGCAGTTCGCTGCTGTCCTGCAGCAGCACCACCGTGTCATGGCGCCCCAGCGTCATCTGCCGCAGTTCCAGACGCGGCCGTGAGTGCACCTGGATGCCATCGGCGCGCAGGGCGTGGCCGAGTACATACAGCGGGTTGTAGGCGGCCTCGCCCTGTGGCGGCAGCCGGATCGTCTCGGTCACCCGCTCGTGCGTGCGCAGGTAGAGGATGGTCAGCGGTACGCCGAACAGCACCAGTGCACCGAGCAGCAGCGACCAGAACAGGCGCGGACTCATGCCTGCCACCCGAACTGCTGGCGCAGGGTATCGGCCAATGCATCGAAATCGGCACGACTGGGCAGGCGGCCACCGTAGGCGGCGTACTGCCACATGCGCACGATGCGTGCGAACAGGTCGCGGTCACTGGCCTCGGGCATGCGCCGCGAAGCGCGCAGGCATTGCGCTTCGGTGGCACCGGGTGGAAGCGCGATACCGCTGCGCTCGCCCACCGTGCGCACGCTGGCGCGGTACAGCAGGGCCAGCGCCTGCCGCGGCCGGCCCTGGTCCCACAGCAGGCCGGCCTGGGTGGCCACGTCCGGCGGCAGAACCACCGGCAGTTCCACCTGTTCCTCCAGCACCTGCGGTGCTGCCTCGGCCTTGCGCCGGCCACTGCCCCGCAGCCACGGCAGCCACAGCCGCGCGGTCAGCAACAACACCAGCAGCAGGATGCCGAGCAGGCCCCACAGGCCCCATTCGGCCAGCCGCGCCAGCCAGGCGATGCCATCCTTGCGCGCTTTGCGTTCACCTTTGCTGTTGGTGTCACGCTGCAGCTGCTTGTCTTCCTTCTTCTTTTCCTCGGCCTGCTCGATCGGCTTCCAGCGCGTGACCTGGCGGGTCGGGCGCTGCAGCGGGTCTTCATAGGCGCGGTTCACTGCCTGACGGAAACCGGCGGTGTCCACCGGCGTACCGCCGAAGATCATGGCCGGGGTATTGGCCGGGTCGTTGGCTGCAGTGGCCGGTTCTTCCGCGCTGTCCTCGTCCACCTCGGCATCGTCGGCCTGCTCAGCGACCGTCTGCGCCTGCTGCGCATGAACCGGCGCGGAGGCCAGCGGCAGGGCAAGGCACAGCAGCAGCGCCAGCGTCGACGCCGCCGGCAGCAGGCGATCGCGCAGGCGGCGCAGGGCGATCTCCACGTCCCACGCTTCCATCTGCGTACGCCGGTTCAAGTACAGGCCGAAGCCGGCGCCGACGTAGAACGGTCCGATCAGCACCGAGGCCAGCCAGCACGCCAGATTGAAGCCCGCCCGCGCCCATGCGGGTGTGTCCTGGCCGATCATGTCCCATGCGGCGCGCCAGGATTCGGACATCAGCTCCAGCGGCATGAACATGAACACCGCACCGATCCCGCCTGACACCAGCACCGCTTCGAACGCCATGCAGGTCAGTGTCAGCACCATTGCCGCACCTGCGGCGCCGGCCGCCACCGCGCGTCGGCGTGGACCGCGCTGGCCAGGCGTGTTGCCTTCCAACAGGTTCACCGGCAGGCACAGGCTGCGCAGCACGCTGAAGCGGCGCCAGCCCAGGTAGCCCCAGAAGCCGCTGTTGCCCCAGTGACCCTGCGCGCGCAGCGCCGCCAGCGTGCCGACCGGTTCGCCGAAGATGCCGCGCGACAGCACGTACAGCGGCGCACGCTCGAACAGTGGCTTGCACCACCACATCGCCAGCCACGCCCAGCCGAAGGCATCCAGCCACCAGCCCAGTGCATTGAAGATCACGAACAGCGGAGCGCTGGCCAGCAGCCAGCTGCCCCATACCGCACGTGCGTGCCGGCGGGTGAGGGCACTGCCCAGCTCCATCGCTTCCCAGCCGCTGCGCGCGCGCAGCACCACGTCCAGACGGTCAATGCGCATCGCCGCCTCCGCGTCCGCCGCGCCACAGCCACAACAGCACGCCGACCCAGAGCACGCCGGCCACGCTGAACTTGCCCCATGCGGGTACTTCGGCGATTGATGACCAGAAGGCTTCGATGAAGGCGGCGACCAACAGCATGAAGGCGACCCCGAGGCACAGCCGCGCGCCGATGCGGCCACCGTCGACCAGTGCATCCAGGCGGCTGCGCCGGCCGGGGGCCAGCAGCTTCATGCCCAGCTGCAGGCCGGCACCGCCGGCGATCACGATCGCAGTCAGCTCGAAAGCGCCATGGCCGACCACGAAGCGCCAGAACGGGCTGCCGTGGCCGATGTGCTGCAGGTGGCCGGCCACCGCACCGATGGTCACGCCGTTGAACAGCAGTACCAGCAGCGTGCCCAGCCCGGCCAGCAGGCCGCTGGCGAAGGTGCGCAGGGCGATACTGATATTGTTCATGACGTAGTGGCCGAACATCATCCAGTCGGTGCCGCTGTCGCGCCCCAGGCGCTCGGCCGCGGGGTCGTACATGCGCTCCATCTCGGCGATCTGGCGGTTGTCCATCAGCATGTGGATCAGGTCCGGATAGACCTGCACCAGCACGAAGCAGGCCACTGCTGGCAACGCGAACATCAGCAGTGCCACCCACATGCTGCGTGCCTGGCTGCGCACCAGCAGCGGGAAGTCGGCCACCAGGAATTCCAGTGCCGCGCGCCAGCGCGTTGGCCGCGTGCGGTACAGCACACTGTGGCCCTGCTGCATCAGCTGCTGCAGGCGCTGCACCAGCTGTGGGCTGTAGCCGCGCTCACGGGCCAGCGCCAGCTGCTGACACAGGCGGCGGTAGCGCTGCGGAACGGCGGTGTCGTCCAGTGCCAGCCCGCTGGCCTTGCGCCGCGTGCGGCGCGAAGCACCGGCGCGCAGCAGCAGCCAGTGCTCCAGGTCCTGCCATTCCTGCTGGTACCGGGCGACGAACTGTTCCTGCTTCATCGCCGCCCCAGCAGCCAGTTGGCCATGGCATACAGGCGCAGCACGGCGACCTGGCCGTGGGTGCCGGTGAGGGGCTCGGCAATGCCGGCCAGCTCCTGCTGGCGCGCCGCCGACAAGCGGGGCGCGCGCTCGGCAAAGGCCATCAGCGCCGCCTGTTCATCCGGGCGCAGCGCCTGCGGCGGGGCCAGCACGCTGTCGATGGTGGGTGGCGGCGGCAGGTACAGTGCAGGCGCGTGCACCACCACGGTGCCGGCCACCAGGTCACCCAGGCGGCGGCCATGCGGGTCGAACAGGCTGCTGATCAGGCCCAATGCATAGCCGAACGGCAGCATGTCCACGGTACGCAGCAGGTTACGGGTGATCGAAGCCATCCAGCCCACCGGTGCGCCATCGCGCGACAGCACGCGCAGGCCCAGTGCGCGCTTGCCGAGGGTACGGCCCCACAGTGCCTCGCAGATGATCGGGTAGGCCCAGTAGACCAGGAACATCAGCACCAGGTAGAGGCCGGAGCCGAACTTGTCCAGCAGTGCCAGCGGGATCGACATCAGCACCAGCACCGCGATGCGCACACCGAGATCCACCAGCCAGGCCATCGCCCGCGGCAGCGGGCCGGCGGCCGGCAACTGCAGCAGCACACCCTCCGGCGTCACCACCTCGCGGTAGGTATCGAGCATCGGCGCGGCCATCAGTGCGATGGCCTTGGTTGTGGGCGGCGGAGTCCTCTCCGGCAGGCAGCCACAGGCATGGGGGTCTCGACAGGTCCTGGTCGGGCCCAGACTTTAGCAGAGCCGCATGGCGGCGTTGGCCGTTCAGCCCAGGTACTCGTCCTTCAGCCGCACGTAGTGGTCGGCCGAGTAGTGCAGCGAC
Organism: Stenotrophomonas sp. GD03654; assembly: GCF_029845105.1. Taxonomy (NCBI): domain Bacteria; kingdom Pseudomonadati; phylum Pseudomonadota; class Gammaproteobacteria; order Lysobacterales; family Lysobacteraceae; genus Stenotrophomonas; species Stenotrophomonas sp. GD03654. The sequence goes on from NZ_JAOCLC010000002.1 coordinate 40,127, forward strand.
TCGATCTCCTTGTCGCTCAGCGTGCGCGCCGGGCGGGCCGGGTTGCCCACCCACAGCTCGCCTTCGCCGACCACCTTGCCCGGGCCGACCACCGCACCGGCGCCGACGAAGCCATGGCGCTCGACCCGCGCGCCGTCGAGGATGCAGGCACCCATGCCGATCAGGCTGTAATCGCCGATGGTGCAGGCATGGATGATGCAGCCATGACCAACGGTCACGCCTTCGCCGATCAGGGTCGGGTAGCCGGCCTTGTTGTACGGGCTGTGGTGGCTGACGTGGATGATGGTGCCGTCCTGCACGTTGGTGCGTGCGCCGATGCGCACGTAGTTGACGTCACCGCGGATGATCGTGCCCGGCCACACCGACACGTCGTCGGCCAGTTCCACATCACCGATGAGGGTGCAGGCCGGATCGATGTACACGCGCTCGCCGAGGACGGGCATCTTGTCGCGGAAGGGGCGCAGCGGGTTCATCGATGTCTCCGGAAATCAGGGCGTTCGCGACGATGATACCTGCGTGGTGCGTTGTAGAGCCGAGCCCATCCTCGGCTCCCTGCGCAGCCGAGCATGGTCTCGGCTCTACAGGGAGCTCAGGGTTCGTAGCTGTAACCCATGCCGTAGACCGAACGGATCGGCTCGCCTTCCATGCCGGCGTCGGCCAGCTTGCGGCGCAGGTTCCGCACATGGCTGTCGACGGTGCGGTCGACCACCACGCGATGGTCCAGGTACAGCCGGTCGAGCAGTTCATCGCGCGCCCAGATCCGGCCTGGCGTAGCCAGCAGGGTGCGCAGCAGGCGGTATTCCACCGGCGTCAGATCCAGCCCCTTGCCGTTCCAGGTAGCGCGCGCGGCCGGCTCGTCGATGTGCAGGCCGTCGTTGGCACGCGCCGATGGGTCCGGGCGGTAGCGGCGCAGCACTGCGACCACCCGCGCGACCACCTCGCGCGGACTGAACGGCTTGCAGATGTAGTCGTCGGCACCGATCTCCAGACCGAGCAGGCGATCGATCTCTTCCACCCGCGCGGTGACCATGATCACCGGCACGTCACTGCTGGCACGCAGTTCGCGGCACAGGTCGACGCCATCGCGCTGCGGCAGCATCAGGTCCAGCAGCACCAGATCGGGCTGGTAGCGCGCGAACGCGTCGATCACCTGACCACCATCGTCCACCCATTCGCTGGCCATGCCGGCGGCGGCCAGGTAGTCGCGCAGTACCGAGGCCAGGCGTGGCTCGTCCTCGACGATCAGGATCTTCGCGGACGTGGCGGGGGACGTGCTCATGCAGGCTCCGGCAGGGTGATGACCACGCGCAGGCCGCCCAGCGCCGAAGGCTCGGCGTGGATGTGGCCGTGGTGGGCGAGGATGATGTTGTGGCTGATGGCCAGACCCAGCCCGCTGCCACCGCTGGCCCGGTTGCGCGAGCTCTCCACCCGGTAGAAGCGCTCGAACAGCAATGCACACTTGTCGGCCGGCACGCCCGGTGCGGTGTCTTCCACGATCAGCTGCACCCCGGCAGATACACGCGCTGCCTGCACACGTACACGGCCGCCGGTATGGGTATAGCGCAGCGCATTCTCCAGCAGGTTGGCCAGCACCTGCTGCAGGCGCCGCTCGTCACCGGAAACCTGCAGCGGAGTAGTGGGCAGGTTTTCTTCCAATGCCAGCCCCGCCGTGGCGAAGCGCACGCGCATGCCAGTGAGCTCGCTGCGCAGCAGCGCCGCCAGGTCCAGCGGTGCGAAGCGGTAGGCCAGGCCGCCGGACTGGGTCATCGACAGGTGGTGCAGATCGTCGATGAGTTTGCCCAGCTGGCGTATCTCGCCCTGCAGTGCACCGAGGTTGGCGCGGTCCAGCGGGCGGATGCCGTCCTCGATCGCCTCCAGCTCGGCGCGCACCACCGCCAGCGGCGTGCGCAGCTCATGCGAGATGTCGGCGATGAAGGCGCGGCGGTTTCGCTCGGTGTCGTCCAGCGCCTGCGCCATCCGGTTGAAGTCGTTGACCAGTGCATCCAGCTCGTCATCGCTGGTGCGTTCGATGCGGGTGGCATAGTCACCGGCGGCGAGCCGGTGGGTGGCCGCGGCCAGCTTGGCCAGGCGCTGGCGCAGCGCGCGCGACACCAGCCAGGCCAGCAACACCGTCACCAGCAGCAGCGAGATGCCGATCACCCACCACGCGCGCACCTGGGTGTTATAGAAGTTCAGGTCGTTGGTGGCGATGACGGTCTGGAACGGCACCATGCCCAGCCAGCCGACGGTGTGCCCGTCCAGCTGCACCGGATGCGGCTCGTCATCGCTGGTGGCATCGGGGTTGCCGGCCACGAAGCGGTGCTGCGCATCGAACAGGCCCAGCCGCGACGGCACGCCAGTCTGGTCGGACAGCGGCGGCACCGGCCCCTCGTGGCCATGGGACAGGTCCGGGCGCAGCAGTCGCGCCCAGCGGTCACTGTCACCGCGCAGATGCTCCCAGCCGCCGTGCGCGCTGTACTCACGCTGCAGGTGTGGCATCAGCCGCTGCATGCGCAGATCGCCCTGGTCGTTGAGGTAGTCCAGGAAGCCGGTCTGGAACGCCACGCGGCTGGCAATGCCGTTCACTGCCAGCACCAGCAGGCAGGCGGTGAAGATCGCGAGGAAGGTCTTCGCGGTCAGGCCGAATTTGAGTCGAATCTTCGCCATCGCGGGGGCCATTAGCGGCGCATGTGGCGCCGAAAGCAAGCGCCGGCTGAGCCGGTCGCACAATCTCCATATTCTCTGCACAGTTTCACGGCAGCGTGCACGGGTCAACGCAAGGCCCCCCACGCCCCCATGTCATTCGTGCGCCCGCTGTCCCGTTCTTCCCGTCCGCTGTTGCTGCCCCTGCTGCTGGCCCTGGCCGCCTGCTCGGCGGGCAGGACCGAAGCCCCGGCCACCCCCGAAGTGGGCGTCATCACCGCCAGCGCGCAGCCGCTGGCACTGCAGCAGACCCTGCCCGGCCGGGCGGTGCCGTTCGAGGTGTCCGAGGTGCGGCCGCAGATCGGTGGGCTGATCCGCCAGCGGTTGTTCACCGAAGGCCAGCAGGTCAAGGCCGGCCAGCTGCTGTACCAGGTCGATCCGGCACCGTACCAGGCGGCCTTCGATACCGCGCGCGGGCAGCTCGCGCAGGCCGAGGCCACCGTGCTGTCGGCGCAGCCGAAAGCCGAGCGCACCCGCACGCTGCTGGACATGGACGCGGCCAGCAAACAGGACGCCGACGATGCCACCTCGGCGCTGAAGCAGGCGCAGGCCAATGTGATCGCCGCGCGCGCCGCATTGCAGGCCGCGCGCATCAACCTCGATTACACCCGGGTGACCGCACCGATCGAGGGCCGCATCGGTACCTCCAGCGTCACCGCCGGTGCGCTGGTCGCTGCTGGCCAGGATGCGGCGCTGGCGACCATTCAGCGGTTGGACCCGATCTATCTGGATGTCACCCAGTCCAGCACGCAGATGCTGGCACTGCGCAAGCAGCTCGATGCCGGCCTGGTGAAGGCCATCGATGGCAAGGCACAGGTGAAGGTGCTGCTGGAGGACGGCAGCACCTATGCGCATGAAGGCACGCTGGAGTTCGTCGGCAGCGCGGTCGATCCGGGCACCGGCAACGTGGTGCTGCGCGCGGTCATTCCGAACCCGGACGGCCTGCTGCTGCCGGGCATGTACCTGAAGGCGGTGCTGCCGATGGCCACCGACGCGCGTGCCCTGCTGGTGCCGCAGAAGGCGGTGCTGCGCAATGAACGTGGAGAGCCGCTGCTGCGCCTGCTCGATGCCAAGGACCACGTGGTGGAACGCCGGGTCAGTACCGGTCAGGTGGTGGGCAACCAGTGGCAGATCACGCAGGGCCTGAAGGCCGGCGAGCGGGTGATCGTCAGCAACGGCAGTGCGGTTTCGCTCGGCCAGCAGGTGAAGGCAGTAGCAGCCACCACGGCGCAGCTGGCCGCCATGCCGGCGATCGACCCGAACGGCAACACCGACGAAAAGTCGCACTGAGGCCCGCCGCGCATGGTTCGTTTCTTCATCGACCGGCCGATCTTCGCCTGGGTGATCGCCATCGCGGTCAGCCTGCTCGGCCTGCTCGCGATCCTGATCCTGCCGGTGGACCGCTACCCGCAGATCGCCCCGCCCACCATCACCATCCGCGCCACCTACACCGGTGCCTCGTCGCAGACCGTGGAAAATGCAGTCACCCAGGTCATCGAGCAGTCCCAGCAGAGCCTGGACCACCTGATGTACATGACCTCCACCAGTGCCTCCGATGGCTCGGCGCAGGTGAACCTGGTGTTCGCCACCGGCACCAACCCGGACACCGCGCAGGTACAGGTGCAGAACCAGCTGCAGGCCGCCATGGCCACGTTGCCGCAGGCGGTGCAGCAGAACGGCCTGACCATCACCAAGTCCAGTGGTTCCATCTTCGAGGTGCTGTCGTTCACCAGCGAAGACGGCAGCATGGACAACTTCGATGTTGCCAACTTCATGGAAGCGCGCATCGACGACCAGATCAGCCGTGTCAGCGGCGTCGGCAACATCCAGCCGATCGGCCAGGAATACGCCATGCGCATCTGGCTGGATCCGGAAAAGATGCGCCAGTACGCGCTGATGCCCTCGGACATCGAGACCGCACTGCAGGCGCAGAACACCGATGTGTCGGCCGGTGAACTCGGTGGCCAGCCGGCGCTGAAGGGCCAGCAGCTCGACGCCACGGTGACCGCGCGCAGCCGCCTGCACACGCCCGAACAGTTCGCGCAGGTGGTGCTGAAGGCCGATGCCAACGGCAGCGTGGTGCACCTGGGTGACGTGGCGACGATCGGCCTGGGGCCGGAGAGCTACGACAGCATCAGCACCTTCAACGGCAAGCCGTCGGCCTCGCTGGGCATCGAGCTCAATGCCGGTGCCAACGCGATCGCCGTCTCCAAGGCCATCGATGCACGGCTTCAGCAGCTGCAGAAGTACTGGCCGCACGGCTATACCGCCCACGTGGCGTTCACCACCACGCCGTTCGTGACCATCTCGCTGAAGGAAGTGGTGATCACCCTGATCGAAGCCATCATCCTGGTGGTGCTGGTGATGTACCTGTTCCTGCAGAACTGGCGGGCCACGTTGATCCCGACCATCGCGGTGCCGGTGGTGCTGCTGGGCACCTTCGGCGTGCTGGCCGCGTTCGGGTACTCGATCAACACCCTGACCATGTTCGCGCTGGTGCTGGCCATCGGCCTGCTGGTGGACGACGCCATCGTGGTGGTGGAGAACGTGGAGCGGGTGATGACCTTCGAAGGGCTGGCACCGAAGCCGGCCACGCTGAAGGCGATGGGCCAGATCACCGGCGCGCTGGTCGGCATCGTGCTGGTGCTGACCGCGGTGTTCCTGCCGATGGCGTTCTTCAGCGGTGTCACCGGCGTGATCTATCGCCAGTTCTCGGTGACGATCGCCGCTGCGATGATCCTGTCGGTGCTGGTGGCGATGACCATCACTCCGGCGCTGTGCGGCAGCATCCTGCACCAGATTCCCAAGGGCGGCCATCCGCATGGCGACCACGCGGGCGAGCCGAGCCTGCTGGGCAAGTTCTTCATCTGGTTCAACCACCGCTTCGAGCGCACCTCCAATGGCCTGCGCCATCGCGTGGATGGCTTCCTCGGCCGGCGTACGCTGGGGGTGCTGTTCTACCTGGTGCTGAGCGTGGCCACCGGCCTGCTGCTGTGGCACCTGCCGGGCGCATTCCTGCCCGATGAGGATCAGGGCATGCTCAACGCGCTGGTGAAGCTGCCGGCCGGTTCCACGCTGGAGCAGACGCGGGCGGTGATGGATCGTCTGAGTGCCGTCGCGGTGAAGGACGACGGCGTGCTCTCGATCCAGGCCACCGCCGGTTTCAGTGTTACCGGCAGCGGCCAGAATGTTGGCCAGGCCTTCATCCGGCTCAAGGACTGGGATGACCGCAAGGACGATGCCGCTACCATCGCCGCACGGTTGACGCGGGCGATGGCCAGCGTGCCCGATGCGCAGGTATTCATCACCTCGCCGCCGGCCATCCTCGGGCTGGGTGATGCGGGTGGCTTCACCCTGGAGCTGCAGGACGAAGGCGGTGCCGGCCATGCCGCCGCCGTGGCCGCGCGCAACACGCTGCTGAAGGAAGCCGCCAAGGACCCGAAGCTGGTCAACGTGCGCTACGCCAGCCTGGAAGACGCGCCGGTATACGCCGTGAAGGTGGACGACGCCAAGGCGCAGGCCATGGGCGTGAACCCGCAGGACGTCAATGACACCTTGAACGCGGCGTTGGGCGGCGACTTCGTCAACAACTTCATCTACAAGGGCCGCATCAAGAAGGTGTTCATCCAGGGCACCGCCGAAGCACGCATGCAGCCGCAGGACATCGAGCGCTGGAGCGTACGCAACCAGGCCGGGCAGATGGTGCCGCTGTCGTCGCTGATCAGCACGCATTGGACCAGCGCGCCGGCCGCACTGCAGCGCTACAACGGCGTATCAGCGATGGAAATCACCGGACAGCCGGCGCCGGGCGTCAGCTCCGGCGAGGCGATGGCCGAGATCGCGCGGCTGGCCGACACACTGCCGGAAGGCTTCAGCCATGCCTGGTCGGACATGGCCTACCAGGAACAGCTGTCGGGCAACCAGGCGCCAATGCTGTACGCCATCTCGCTGCTGTTCGTGTTCCTGTGCCTGGCCGCGCTGTATGAAAGCTGGGCGGTGCCGTTCGCGGTGATGCTGGCGGTGCCGGTGGGCGTGTTCGGTGCCGTGCTGATGATGAACCTGCGTGGCCTCAACAACGATGTGTACTTCCAGGTCGGCCTGCTGACCACGATTGGTCTGGCGGCGAAGAACGGCATCCTGATCGTCGAGTTCGCGCGCATCCTTGAACAGCAGGGCAAGAGCACCCGTGAGGCGATCCTGCAGGCGGTCTATCTGCGGCTGCGGCCGATCGTGATGACCTCGCTGGCGTTCCTGATGGGCGTGTTGCCGCTGGTGTTCGCCACCGGCGCCGGTTCGGCCGCGCGCCGTTCGCTGGGTACCGGCGTGGCCGGCGGTACGGTCGCCTCGATGGTGCTGGGCATGTTCTTCGTGCCGTTGTTCTACCTGCTGGTGCGCCGCATGTTCCCGGGCCACGCGCCGGCCGACGCCACTGCCCCGGAGGCACGCCCATGAAGCCGATGCTGCTGCGCGCCCTGGCGGCCGCGACGATGACCACCCTGCTGGGCGGCTGCGTGAGCATGGCGCCTCATTACCAGCGCCCCGAGGCGCCGGTACCGGCGCAGTTCGGCAATGCCGCTGCCGGCCAGGCCGAGCCGGCAGTGGCGATGCCGGCCTGGCGTGAGGTGTTCCTGGAACCGCGCCTGCAGCAGGTCATCGCGCTGGCGCTGCAGAACAACCGCGACCTGCGCGTGGCGGTGCTGCAGGTGGAGAAGGAACGCGCGCAGTACCGCATCCAGCGCGCAGCGCTGCTGCCGTCGGTGGATGCCAGCGGCAGTGTCACCCGCTCGCGGGTGAGCGATGCCAACAGCGAGACCGGTGCCACCCAGGTGACCGAGTCCGACGCGGTGCAGGTCGGCATCAGCAGCTGGGAACTGGACCTGTTCGGGCGCATCCGCAGCCTGAAGAACGAGGCCCTGCAGAACTGGTTGGCCAGCGCCGAGAACCAGCGTGCCGCACGCACCAGCCTGGTCGCCGAAGTGGCAACGGCGTGGCTCGCGTTGGCGGCCGATGGGCAGTCGTTGGCATTCACGCAACAGACCCTGGACAGCCAGCAGCAGACCCTGCAGCGCACCGAGGCCCGCCATGCACAGGGCCTGGCCTCGGGCCTGGACCTGTCGCAGGTACAGACCAGCGTGGACGCCGCGCGCGGTGCGCTGGCCAAGCTGCAGACGCAGCAGGCGCAGGATCGCGATGCATTGCAGCTGTTGGTAGGGGCGCCGCTGGATCCGGCCCTGCTGCCAACCACGCAGGCGCTGGATGGCAGCGTGGCACTGGCGCCGCTGCCGGCCAACCTTCCGTCCAGCGTGCTGCTGCAGCGCCCGGACGTGTTGTCCGCCGAACACGCACTGCAGGCGGCCAATGCCGATATCGGTGCCGCGCGCGCTGCGTTCTTCCCCACGCTGACGCTGACCGCCAACTACGGCCACAGCTCCACCGCGTTGTCGACGCTGTTCTCGGCCGGCACCCGTGGCTGGTCGTTCGCACCCAGCATCACCGCGCCGATCTTCCATGCCGGCGCACTGAAGGCCTCGTTGGACGCCTCGAAGATCGGCAAGGACATCGGCATCGCGCAGTACGAGAAAGCGATCCAGCAGGCCTTCAGTGAAGTGGCCGATGCGCTGGCCACGCGTGACCACCTGACCGCACAGATGGACGCCCAACGCGCGCTGGTGGCTGCCAGCCAGCGCAGCTACACACTGGCCGATGCGCGCTACCGCACCGGGCTGGATGGCTACCTGCAGTCGCTGGATGCACAGCGCAGCCTGTATGCCGCGCAGCAGGACCTGATCGCGCTGCAGCAGCAGGAAGCGGGCAACCGGGTGACCTTGTTCAAGGTATTGGGCGGCGGCGCCGACGCGCGGTAACGCGATCTGCTCTGGTAGGTGCCGACCTTGGTCGGCACGGAAGCATGGAGTGTCGCGATCTGATGATTCGTGCCGACCAACGTCGGCACCCACCAGGGCAGATTCATGTGCCGACCAAGGTCGGCAGCCACCAGAAGCAGGTGCGACCGCTTACGCCACGCGGCCCCGGCGTGCGCGCTCCAGATGCACCAGCAGCAGTGAGATCGCTGCCGGCGTCATGCCGGGAATCCGCTGCGCCTGGCCGATGGTCTGCGGGCGTACGCGCTCCAGTTTCTGCAGGGCTTCGGCCGACAGCCCGCGCACCGTCGCGTAGTCGAAGGCTTCAGCGATCGGCGTGGCTTCATGCCGTTGCTGGCGCTCGATCTCCTCGCGCTGGCGGTCCAGGTAGCCGGCGTACTTCACGCCGATCTCCACCTGCTCGGCCACCTTGGCGTCGGCCACGGCCGGGCCCAGCGACGGCACCTGCATCAGCTGCGCGTAATCCAGCTCGGGGCGCTTGATCAGGTCCAGCACATTGGTTTCGCGGCTGACCGTTACACCCAGCATGTCCTGTACCTCGCGGCCCAGTGCATTGGCCGGGGTTGCCCACAGCGCGCCCAGACGTGCGCGCTCGGCAGCGACGGCTGCCTGCTTGGTCTCGAACGCGCTCCAGCGGCGGTCATCCACCAGGCCCATCTCGCGGCCGGCCGGGGTCAGGCGCTGGTCGGCGTTGTCCTCGCGCAGCTGCAGGCGGTACTCCGCGCGGCTGGTGAACATGCGGTACGGCTCGTTGGTGCCGTGGGTGATCAGGTCATCGACCAGCACGCCCAGGTACGCCTCGTCGCGGCGCGGGCACCAGCCGTCCAGCCCGCGCACCTGGCGCGCGGCGTTGAGGCCGGCCAGCAGGCCCTGCGCGGCCGCTTCTTCATAGCCGGTGGTGCCGTTGATCTGGCCGGCGAAGAACAGGCCGTTGACCAGCTTGGTTTCCAGCGAGGCCTTCAGCCCGCGCGGGTCGAAGAAGTCGTACTCGATCGCATAGCCGGGGCGGGTGATGTGCGCGTTCTCGAACCCGCGGATGCTGCGCACCATCTCCAGCTGCACGTCGAACGGCAGCGAGGTGGAGATGCCGTTGGGGTAGATCTCGACGATGCCCAGGCCCTCGGGTTCCACGAAGATCTGGTGGCTGGCCTTCTCGGCGAAGCGCACCACCTTGTCCTCGATGGACGGGCAGTAGCGCGGGCCGATGCCTTCGATCTGGCCGCTGTACAGCGGTGAGCGGTGCAGCGCGTCGCGGATGATCTGGTGGGTCTGTTCGGTGGTGTGGGTGATCCAGCAGCTGACCTGCTGCGGATGCTCGTCCACCGAGCCGAGGAAGGACATCACCGGCCGCGGCGAATCGCCGGGCTGCTCATCCATCACGCTGTAGTCCAGCGAGCGGCCGTCGATGCGCGGCGGCGTGCCGGTCTTCAGGCGATCCACCTGGAACGGGCGTTCGCGCAGGCGCGCAGCCAGCGTGGTGGCCGGCGGGTCGCCCATGCGGCCGGCGGCGTACTGGGTCGGGCCGACGTGGATCTTGCCGGCCAGGAAGGTGCCGGCGGTGAGCACCACGGCTTCCGCGTCGAAGCGCAGGCCGGTCTGGGTGATGACCCCGCGCACGTGGTCGCCCTCGATGACCAGGTCATCCACCGCCGCCTGGAACACGGTCAGGTTGGCCTGGCCTTCGACGATGGCGCGGATCGCCATGCGGTACAGGTTGCGGTCGGCCTGGCAGCGGGTGGCGCGCACGGCCGGGCCCTTGGAGGCGTTCAACGTGCGCCACTGGATACCGGCGCGGTCGGCGGCATGCGCCATCGCACCGCCCAAGGCGTCGATCTCCTTGACCAGGTGGCCCTTGCCGATGCCGCCGATGGCCGGGTTGCAGCTCATTGCGCCCACCGTTTCGATGTTGTGGGTCAGCAGTAGGGTGCGCACGCCGGTGCGGGCCGCGGCCAGCGCGGCTTCGGTGCCGGCGTGGCCACCGCCGATGACGATGACGTCGTAACGATGGAAGGACGGGTTCATGGGGGTTGTTCAGCTGGGGGCGGGCGCGGCTGGGGCGGCGCCGGGGTGGCGATTTTAGCGCCATTCGGGGCCGGGGCGTCGGCGTCCACTGGCCGGCGTCGAAATCAGCCCTAAAGTTGGCAGGATTTTTGCAGATAACCCAATAGCACCCACCGTGGCTGGCGCCGTAGGCGCCCGTGACCGGAATTGGAACAGGGGCCGGTACAGGCGCACGGTGGGGGAGCAGAGGGCCGGCAGTCGGGGGACTGTCCGGCCCTGTTTTTTTTGCGGCTGTCGGGAAGGCGCCATCCACGCATGGCGTGGATCTACTGAAGCCGGGGCCCTCGTCGGTTGGCGACCCAACAAAACAGACGGCCCCGCATTGCGGGGCCGTTTGCCTTCAGAGGTGCCGACATCCGACAGGGCCGGAACAGGGGGGATCCAGATGTTCCTGTCGGATATCGACGTAGAGCTTTTTGCGGCGACCCGTGTCGCTTTTGTCACTTTGTGACGCGGGCCGTCACTGTCCGCGTAGATTGGGGCTTAGACCGTGTGAAATGCAAGATGGTTCAGCGCTCAACTGTGCGCTGCGTCGCACGATCCATGTTGCGCCAGGGGGAACCGTTCATCCTCGGCGCGCTCGGCGCCGGCGCCGGACGGGCCTGCGGCGGAGGGGCCGAAGGCCGCACGCCGGACTGCGGCGGGCGGCGCATCGAGTCCATGTTCCGCCATGGCGAACCCCCGTTGTACGACGGCCGCGACGGCGGTGGCGGACGGTTCTCCCCTCCATTGCCCGGGCGCGGCGGTGGGCGGTGGTTGTGCGGCGGGCGGTAGATCGGGCGCGAGTAATACGGGTTGCCGTAGCCGCCGTAATAGCCGCCATAGCCACCGTAGTAGGGGCCGTAGTTGTAGGGATAACCGGCCGGGTAGCGGTATTCCACCGACGGCGCACCGTGGTAGTAGCTGCCGCTGCGGCCGCCGCCGACATAGTCGTAGGTGGTGCAGCCGGTCAGGGCCAGCAACAGGCCACCGGCAAGCATCAGGCGCGTTTTCATGGTGGGTCCCCCCAGAGGACGGGTGTGCAGTCAGCTTCGGGCGCCAGCATTGAATCGACCCTTAATTCCGCCGGCCAGGATGAATGGAGGCGTAGGGTTACATGCTGGCATGACCTTGTCCCGGTCGCCAGCGCGAAGCCATACGTTAATCTTGCGTCATGAGCGATTCACTGTTGCCCCGCGCCGACGACGTCCTGCTTGCTGCCGCGAGGATCGCCCCGCACGCCAGCGTGACGCCGGTGCTGCGCTCGCGCACGCTCGATGCGCTGGCCGGCGCGAGCCTGGCGTTCAAGGCCGAGCACCTGCAGCGCGGTGGCGCATTCAAGTTCCGTGGTGCCTGCAACGCGGTGTGGTCACTGGAGGCCGATCGCGCCAGTGCCGGCGTGGTCACCCACTCCTCCGGCAATCACGGCGCCGCACTGGCACTGGCCGCACGCACCCGTGGCATTCCCTGCCACGTGGTGGTGCCCGAAGGCGCAGTGGCGGCCAAGCTGGCCAACATTGCCCGCCATGGCGCGACGCTCTGGCGCTGCCCGCCGACCATTGCCGACCGTGAGGCCACCTGCGCCAAGGTACAGGTCGATACCGGCGCGACTCTCGTCCATCCCTATGCCGACCCGGCAGTGATGGCCGGGCAGGGCACCGCCGCCCTGGAATTGCTGCACAGCGACGGCCCGTTTGATGTGCTGGTGGTGCCGGTGGGCGGTGGCGGCCTGGCCAGCGGTACCGCCTTGGCGCTGCAGCATGCCAGCCCGCAGACCCGGCTGGTGCTGGCCGAGCCGGCCGGCGCTGATGACACCGCGCGATCACTGGCCGCAGGCGCGCGCCAGGGGGCGTTCACCCCCGACACGATCTGCGATGGACTGCGTACCCTGATCGGCGCGCCCAATTTCGAACTGCTGCGCGCGGCCGGTGCCGAGGTGATCGTGGTTGATGACGCGGCGACGATGGCCGCGATGCGCTTGCTGTGGGAAGTCCTCAAGCAGGTGGTCGAGCCGTCCTCGGCCACCGTGCTGGCCGCGGTACTGGCGCAGCCGCAGCGTTTTGCCGGCCTGCGCGTGGGCCTGGTCCTGTCCGGTGGCAACGTCGACCTGCCCGCACTGCGCTGGGGCGCGCCTTGAGCCGCGAGCGCAACCGGCATCGCACCGGCCTGCTGGGCTGGCTGTGGAGGCTGTTCGTGGTGCTGGTGATCTGGCTGCTGGGCGTGACCGCCTGGATTGTCTGGGTCGGTGAACGTGACCAGGCCGCCAAGGCCGACGCCATCATCGTGCTTGGTGCAGCGGCCTACGACGCCAAACCGTCACCGGTGTTCGAAGAACGCATCCGCCACGGTCTGGATCTGTACGAGGCCCAGTACGCGCCACTGCTGATATTCACCGGTGGCTATGGCGGCACCGGCGCGCGCTTCTCCGAATCGCAGGTGGCGCGGCGCTACGCGCTGAAGCATGGCGTGCCGGACGATGCGATCCTGATCGAAACCGCTTCGCGCAACACCGTGCAGAACCTGGTCGAAGCCAAGCGGCTGATGGACCAGCGTGACCTGCACCGGGTGATCATCGTCAGCGACCCGCTGCACATGGCGCGCGCGCTGCGCCTGAGCAAGGCACTGGGCATCGACGCGCTGGCCTCGTCCACGCCCAGCACGCGCTTCCGCAGCTTCCACACCAGCTGGCGCTTCCTGGTGCAGGAAATCTATTTCTTCCACCGAGACCTGGTGCGCCCGCCGCTGAGCTCGCCGGCCAATACCTGAGGGCGGCCTGCATTTGGTGGGTGCCAACCTTGGTTGGCACAACCTGTCAGATCGCGATGCCGCCGGCACTGTGCCGACCAAGGTCGGCACCTACCAGAGCGGGTTCCGTGCATGAATCGGTAGTTGCCGACCTTGGTCGGCGCATGACCTGCGAACGGACGATCAGCTCTGCTTGCGCCGGATCGGAATCGCCGACACCGGCACCGAGGCCACGTCATGTCCGCCTTCGCGGATCGGTGCGCCCGGGTCCGGTGCCCAGGCATGCGCATAGATCACTTCCCAACTGCTGGGCAGCTTGCCGTCGGCACGGCGCATCGGCTCGTATGCCGCCGCCGCCGCCGCGAAACGGCTACGCCCGGTCAGGGTGTGGCGGCGGTCCACCCGCGCATTGGTGGCGCCCATCGCACGCAGTTCGCGCATCAGCGACGGCAGGTCGTCGTAGGTCAGGGTGAACAGATCGCGATCCAGTACCGGGTCGCGGAAGCCGGCCATCATCAGCGCATCGCCGAACTGGGCGATCTGCGCGAAGCGGCTCACGTGCGGGCGGTCATCGGCGGCCGCGAACGCCTCGTTGAGTTCGACCAGAGTCTCCGGGCCGAAGGTCGAGCACAGCAGCAGGCCACCAGGCTTGAGCACACGGCGGAACCCGGCAAATACCGCCGGCAGGTCGTCCAGCCACTGCAGGCACAGGTTGCTGAAGATCACGTCCACGCTGTTGTCGGCCAGCGGCAGCGCAGCGGCGTCGCCGCACAGGCGCTGGAACGGCTTCCACCAGCCGGCCTGGCGCTTGGCCTGGTCCAGCATCGGAAGCGCCACGTCCAGCGCGATCACCTGCGCCTTCGGCCAGCGCTTCTTCATCAACGCACTGGCATGGCCGGTACCCGCGCCGATGTCCAGCACCACCTCGGGCTTGCGCGCCTCCAGGTAGTCCAGCGATTCGATCAGCCGCGACTGCACCTCGCGCTGCAGGGCGGAGGCGGCGTCGTAGCTGCTGGCGGCACGCGCGAACGCGCGGCGGACGTGGCGGGCATCGAAGTGGGACGGCATTGCGAAAGTCTCTTAGAACGTACCGGGGTAGGCGCCGCCGTCGATCAGCAGGTTCTGCCCGGTGAGGTAACCGGCCTGCGCACTGCACAGGAAGGCGCAGGCGGCGCCGAATTCGTCCGGCGTGCCGAAGCGGCCGGCGGGAATCTGCTGGCGGCGGCGCTCGGCCACTTCGCCGGCGTCGCCGTCCTTGCCCGCGCTGTGGGCGAAGTTGGCGCGCAGGCGGTCGGTGTCGAACTGGCCGGGCAGCAGGTTGTTGATCGTGACATTGTGGGCCACGGTGCGGCGCGACAGGCCGGCGACGAACCCGGTCAGGCCGCTGCGCGCGCCATTGGACAGCGCCAGGATGTCGATCGGGGCCTTTACTGCCGACGAGGTGATATTGACGATGCGGCCGAAGCCGCGCTCGATCATCGCGTCGACGGTGGCGCGGATCAGCGCGATCGGCGCCAGCATGTTGGCGTCCAGCGCGGCGATCCAGTCGTCGCGCTCGAAATTGCGGAAATCACCGGGCGGCGGACCACCGGCGTTGTTGACCAGGATGTCCACCTGCGGGCATGCGGCCAGTGCCGCCGTGCGGCCGGTCTCGGTGGTGACATCGGCGGCGACTGCACGCACCTCGGCGGCGCCGGCCAGTGCGCGCAGCTCTTCGGCGGCAGCCTGCAGCGCAGCGTCACCACGGGCCACGATCACTACGTTGACGCCCTCACGCACCAGCGCACGCGCGCAACCCAGGCCCAACCCCTTGCTTGCGCCGCAGACCAGTGCCCAGCGGCCGTTGATACCCAGATCCATGCGTCAGTCCTGCGGAATTCGGAAGGCGCTCATTGTCCGCCAACGGCCGGTGACAGGCCGGCAACGAAGTGTTGCAGCGCGGTGGCCACTTCGTCGGCATGACCGAGGAAGGGCGCATGGCCGCCGTGGGCGATGGTCAGCGCCTGCGCGCCCGGGGCGAGTGCCGCGGCGGCCTGCATCGCCGCAGGAGACACCAGCCGGTCACGCTGGCCGGCGATCCATAGGCTGGGTTTGCCCAGGGTCGGCAGTGCGCCGCGCAGGTCGGTGCTTTCCAGCAGGCGCAGGCCTTCCAGCAGTGCGCGTTCGGTGGGCGCACCGCGCTCGACCAGGCGCTGGCGCAGCGTGCGCAGCTCCTCGCGGGCGTGCGCCGAGCCCATCACGTCCAGCGCGAGGAAGCGTTCCAGGGTGCCGGCGAAGTCGGTGGCCAACTCGCGACCGAACTGCTCGAACACGGCCGGTTCCACCGCATGCGGCCAGTCCTCGCCACGTACGAAGCGCGGCGTGGCGGCGATCATCGCCAGCCCGCGCACCTTCGGCAGCGTCGCCGCCGCATGCAGTGCGAACAGGCCACCCATCGACCAGCCGCACCACACCGCCGGTGGCGTGGCCGCGGCAATGGCATTGACCACGAACGGCAGGCGCAGCGGCGTGGTGTCCTCGCGGCTGTGGCCATGGCCGGGAAGGTCGACCAGATGCAGGGTGAACTGGTCGGCCAAGCGCTGCACCAGTGGTGCGAACACACCGCCCTGAAGGGCCCAGCCGTGCATCAGAACCAGGTCCGGCCCGCGGCCGGTGACTTCAATATGCATGGGCGACTACACGGAACTCAGGCAAAGGCGGGTAGCGGCGGCGGCGCGGCTTCGCGCACGGCCAGGGCGACGCGGTCGCGCGCGCTGGCGATGGCTTCCACCAGGCCGCGCACCAGTTCCGGCGTGTGCAGCGCGGACAGTGTCACGCGCAGGCGTGCCTTGCCTTCCGGCACCGTCGGCGGGCGGATTGCACCAACCAGCCAGCCAGCCTGTTCCAGCGCCTGGGACATCGCCACGGCGGTGTGGTCATCACCGCACAGCAGCGGCTGGATCGGCGTGTCGGAAGCCATCAGGTCCAGCCCATGGCAACGCGCTTCACTGCGGAACAGCGCGATCAGGTCGGTCAGCTTGGTGCGGCGCCAGTGGTCGCGGCGCGCCAGGCGCACCGCTTCAAGCGCAGCAGCGGCCATCGCCGGTGGCACGGCGGTGGTGTAGATGTACGGGCGTGCGGTTTCGGCCAGATGCTCGATCAGGTCGTCGCGGCCCAGCACCAGCGCACCAGAACCGCCCAATGCCTTGCCCAGCGTGACCAGCTGCAGCGGCACATCGTCCACGCCCAGCCCGGCGGCGGCCACGGCACCACGGCCATCACCGACTACGCCTACACCGTGCGCATCATCCACATAGAACAGCGCCTGCTGCAGGCGTGCCACAAGCGACAATGCACGCAGCGGTGCGATGTCGCCATCCATGCTGAAGACCCCATCGGTGGCCAGCATTGCCGCGCCATCCGGCGCGTGCTTGAGCTGACGCATTGCGCCTTCCGCATCCAGATGCGGATAACGGCGCAGGCGTGCGCCGGCCAACCGGGTCGCATCGAGCAGGCTGGCGTGGTTGAGCTTGTCCTGTACGCAGACATCGTTCTCTTCGCTCAGCAGTGCCTGCTGCACCGCCAGATTGGCGGCGAAGCCACTGCCGAACAGCAGCGCACGCGGATAGCCCAGCCACTCGGCCACCTCGCGTTCCAGCGCCTCATGCAGGGCGTGGTGGCCGCAGACCAGGTGCGAGGCACCGGCGCCAGCGCCTTCGCGCGCGGCGGCGTCCTGCAGCGCGTTGACCACGCTGAACTGCTGGGCCAGGCCAAGGTAGTCGTTGCTGCAGAAGCCGGTCAGCCACTGACCGTCCACTTCCAGGCGCACGCCGTCACGACGGCTGACCGTGCGTCGCGGGCGGCGACGGCCTTGGGCATCGCGCAGAGCGCGCTGGGCGTGGAGGCGGGCGGTCAGGTCGGGGCGGGCCATGGTGGCTGATTGCGTCGACGGGGCGGCTAGGGTAGCGCGTTGCCGCGGCGCCTGCTTGCGGCCCGTCTCAGGCCGCGTGAGCGCAGCCACAGCCGGGCGTATCGGCACTGATATCGGCGTGCACGGTGCCGCCGTGGTCGTGGCCTTCGGCATCCACCTGCACCGCCATCGGCTGCAGACCCAGGCGCGCGAACAAGGCCAGGTCGCGTTCGCTTTCCGGGTTGCCGGTGGTCAGCAGCTTGTCGCCATAGAAGATCGAATTGGCACCGGCCAGGAAGCACAGCGCCTGCAGTTCGTCGCTCATCGCCTCGCGCCCGGCCGAAAGCCGCACCATGGAGAGTGGCATGGCGATGCGCGCCACCGCGATCATGCGCACGAACTCGAACGGGTCCAGCTCGGCACTGCCATGCAGCGGCGTGCCCGCCACCTGCACCAGCTTGTTGATCGGCACCGAATCCGGATGCGCCGGCAGCGTGGCCAGTGCCAGCAGCAGGCCAACGCGCTGCGCGCGCGTCTCTCCCATGCCGACAATGCCGCCGCAACAGGTTTTCAGGCCTGCATCGCGCACGTGCTGCAGCGTATCCAGGCGGTCCTGGTACTGGCGCGTGTGGATGATCGAATCGTAGTAGTCCGGCGCGGTGTCGAGATTGTGGTTGTAGTAGTCCAGGCCCGCATCCTTCAGCGCACGCGCCTGCTCGCCACTGAGCATGCCCAGCGTGGCGCAGGTCTCCAGGCCCAGAGCCTTCACCCCGGCGATCATCGCCGCCACCTTCGGGATGTCGCGGTCCTTCGGTGAACGCCACGCGGCACCCATGCAGAAGCGCGACGCACCGGCGGCCTTGGCCTGGCGGGCCTTGGCCAGCACCGCGTCGGTGTCCATCAGCTTCTGCGCGTTCACCCCGGTGCTGTAGCGCTGCGCCTGCGGGCAGTACGCGCAGTCTTCCGGGCAGCCGCCGGTCTTGACCGACAGCAGGGTGGACACCTGCACCTGCGACGGGTCGAAGTGCTCGCGATGGACCGCTGCGGCGCGGAACAGCAGTTCGGGGAACGGCAGCTCGAACAGCGCCTGCAGTTCGTCGTGTTGCCAGTCGTGGCGGATGGCAGCAGCCATGGCGGGACCTTGGGTACGAGTGGAGCGAGGGCGGCAGTGTGGGTGGGCGCGTTCAGGCTGTCAACCATAAGATATTTGAAATGGTTTACGGTGGCGGTGGTGGCCCGCTTCACCGACTACCCGGTGACGCAACTACAGGCCGGCACGTGCTGCCGGGACACGCGTTGAAGCTGATCCGGAAAGAGGCGGTGCGCGGGGCGCTGGAGATACACTCAGGCGTGCACATTCAATCGGGCCGCGTTGCAATGGACCCTCTCGACAGCTGGTTGCCCATCACCCGCGAAGAACTGGAAGCCCTGATCGCGCGGCAACTGCAGGACTGCTCACCGGGGCATCGAGCCATCTTCGAGTCTCTGCGTGTGCCATTGCGCGCAATGCCACTGCACAGGCTGCGTACCATCGAGTCGGTATGGGTGGTCGCACAACTGCCCGAGGGGCTGCTTTACTACGAGGACGTTGAGGAAGGATTCGAGGTAGGCACGCCGGGTGAGGATGGTGTCTTGCCGGACCGAGGTTGTTCTCAACTGACACTGACCCAAGTTCTCCATCGCATGCTGATCTGATCAGGTCCCGCAGATCGCCGCACCCGCCCGTGTTCCGGGCGCTCTTCTGGCGGCACCAGTGCATTTCACCGCATCCTGCAAGGCCTTCAGCCACAGTGGCCGCTGTCCGTCTGCTCCCGCTGCGTCCACACTGTCCTGCATGACCGATCTCCATCGCCTCCGCGGCCGCATCACCGCGCTGGTTCTCAGCGAGGCCTGGCGTCGCCGTGCCGCGCTCTGGGGTGGTGCCGTGGCCGTGGCGCTGGTGGCCATCCTGTTTGCCAAGGCCAGTGACGCCGCCTTTCATGTATTCCAACGGATCACAACGCACTCGCCGTGGTGGGCCCTGCTGCTCACGCCCGGCATCTTCGCGCTGCTGGCCTGGTTGACCGCCGGTGTGCTGAAACCCACGCGGGGCAGCGGTATTCCGCAGGTCATCGCTGCGTTGGACAAGCCCGATGAGCCATTCCGGAAGACCAATCTTTCGCCTGCGGTCTCAGCCGGCAAGCTGCTGCTGACCTCGTTGTCGCTGCTCGGCGGCGCATCGGTCGGGCGCGAGGGTCCCACGGTGCATGTGGGCGCCAGCCTGATGTACCTGTTCGGCCGCTGGTTCGGTTTCAAGGATCCCCGCGAGCTCTCGCACTTCCTGCTGGCCGGTGGTGCTGCCGGCATTGCGGCGGCGTTCAACACACCGCTGGCGGGTATCGTCTTCGCCATCGAAGAGCTCAGCGGCCGCTTCGAGCATCGCTTCTCAGGCACGTTGCTGACCGCGGTGATCGTCGGTGGCGTGGTGTCGCTGGGCCTGCTGGGCAACTACACCTACTTCGGCCATGTGAGCGCACGCCTGCCGCTCGGCCAGGGCTGGCTGGCCATCCTGCTATGCGGCGTGGTGGCGGGCTTGCTGGGAGGCCTGTTCGCACGCGCGGTATTGGCCAGTGCGGCGGGCCGCCCGCGTTGGCTCGGGCAACTGCGGCAGCGGCATCCGGTTCTGTTGGCCGCAGGCTGCGGTCTGGTGGTGGTACTGCTCGCCCTGGTCTTCGGTGAAGGCGCGTTCGGCACCGGCTACGAGCAGGCGCGCAGCCTGGTGCAGGGGCAGGCGATGGTCGGCCATGAGTTCGGGTTGATGAAGTTGTTGGCCAACCTCGCGTCGTACGTGGCCGGTATTCCCGGCGGCCTGTTCTCGCCGGCGCTGGCAGTCGGCGCTGGACTCGGCCACAACCTGGCGGTGCTGATGCCGGGCGTGGACCCGCGCGCGTTCGTACTGCTGGGCATGTGTGCCTACCTGACCGGCGTCACCCAGGCGCCACTGACCTCGGCGGTGATCTCGCTGGAGCTGACCGACAGTGGTGATCTGCTGCTGCCGATCCTGGCCACGGTGCTGATCGCGCGTGGCGTGTCCGGGCTGGTGTGCAGGGTGCCGATCTACCGCGGGTTGGCGGAGTTGTTGATGGTGCCCCGTGCGCCAGACGTCGCGGGGGGCACCGATCCTGGAGCGCGGACCTGAGGCAGGCTCATGTGCCCTGGCGCAGCCAGGCCACCAGTGCCGAGAACGCGGGCGATGGCTGGCGTCGGTTCGGGTAGTACAGGTGGTAACCGGCGAAGGGCACGCACCATTTGTCCAGCACGGCCACCAGGCGCCCAGCCGCCAGATGCTCGGTGACCAGTGGTTCGGGAACATAGGCCAGCCCCAGACCGTCAAGCGCGGCGTTGATGACGTGACTCATGCTGTTGAACACCAGCGGTCCCTCCCCGCGCACGCTGAACTCCTTGCCCTTGTCCTCGAATTCCCAGGCGTAGATCGATCCGTTGGGACGGTGGCGGATGTTGATGCAGCGGTGGCGGGTGATGTCGGCCGGCTTCTTCGGCTTCGGGTGCGCGTCGAAGTATGCAGGTGAGGCCACTACGACCAGCCTCCAGTCTGGACCGACACGAACTGCGATCATGTCCTTGCTCAGCGCCTCACCCAGGCGGATGCCGGCGTCGAAACGCTGCTCGACCACGTTGGTGAACCCGTAGTCCACGTAGAACTCCAGCGTGATGTCCGGGTACGTGGCCAGGAAGCCAGCGAGACGCGGGCGGATGATCATCTCGATCGAATCGTCGGTACAGGAAATCCGCAGTGTTCCGGTCGGGGTGTCGCGCAGTTCGCCCAGTGCCTCGATGCTGGCGCCGATGGCCGCGAAGTGAGGGCCGATGGAGTGCATCAGACGCTCGCCGGCCTGGGTGGGCGAAACATTGCGGGTGGTGCGGGCCAACAGGCGGATGCCCAGTCGCTCTTCCAGCAGGCGCATCGAATGGCTCAACGCCGAAGGAGTGACGCCGAGGCGCGCAGCTGCCTTGGTAAAGCTCTGTTCCTGCGCGACAACCAGGAACGCCTGGAGATCATTGGATTTCACGAAGGCCATGGCGCTGCATCGTTCGGAGGCATGGCCGAACCCTAGCACGGACTTGTGAGCACAGCTCAGTAATCCATCAATCGGCAGGTGGATTATCAGGGCAGGCCCCCCCGCCTATCGTGGCGCCCTGCATCCTCCTCCAAGGCCACGACCATGAAGCGCACCTCCCTGCTGCTGGCGCTGATCACCAGTGCATTCGCCCCTTTGACCGTGATGGCCGCCGATGTTCCTGTTGCGGAAAAGCCGGCGGGCGCGGACAACTTCTACAGAAGCGCCGATGTATCCCGCGAGCGTGTGACGTTCCGCAACCAGTACCAGATGAGCGTAGTGGGTACGTTGTACCGCCCGAAAACCCGGCGCGGGAATGAGCACGCCCCGGCGATCATCGTCGGCCACCCGATGGGCGCGGTGAAAGAGCAGAGCGCGCAGCTGTACGCGCAGAAGCTGGCCGAGCAGGGCTTTGTGACGCTGGCGATCGACCTGCCGTTCTGGGGCGAAAGCCAGGGTGAGCCGCGCAATCTGGTGGCCCCGGAGATCTATGTGGAAGCCTTCAGCGCTTCGGTCGACTACCTGGGGACGCGCGAGTTCATCGATCGGGAGCGCATCGGCGTGCTCGGTATCTGCGGCAGCGGCAGCTTTTCCATCGCAGCCGCCAAGCTGGACCCACGCCTGAAGGCCGTCGCCACCGTCAGCATGTACGATATGGGCGCGGTTACACGCAATGGCCT
Organism: Stenotrophomonas sp. GD03654; assembly: GCF_029845105.1. NCBI lineage: Bacteria > Pseudomonadati > Pseudomonadota > Gammaproteobacteria > Lysobacterales > Lysobacteraceae > Stenotrophomonas > Stenotrophomonas sp. GD03654. The sequence goes on from NZ_JAOCLC010000002.1 coordinate 62,184, forward strand.
GAAGCATTCGCAGAGCGCAGACCAGCGCAAGGCACTGCTGGAAAAAGCCGCCGAGCAGCGCTACACCGAGTTCGATAGTGGCAAGGGCGTCTTCCTCGATTATCTGCCGGCCACGCTGCCGCCCGATGCAGACCCGGTCACCCGTGAATTCTGGGATTTCTACCGCACCACGCGCGGCGCCGCCCTTCCCAAGGGCTATACGCTGGAACAGACCCAGAACCGCATGCTGACCAGCGAAGTGCGCTTCATGAATTTCTATCCGTTCAACGACATCGAAACGATCTCGCCACGTCCCATGTTGTTCATCGCCGGCAGCGAAGCGCACTCTCGTGAATTCAGCGAAGACGCCTACCGACTGGCGGGTCAACCCAAGGAGTTGTATATCGTGCCGGGAGCCGGCCACGTGGATCTGTACGACCGCACCGATTTGATTCCGTTTGCGAAGCTGGGCAGCTTCTTCAGGCAGAACCTGGCAGAACGTTGAGATGAGTGCTTCGATCGCATCCAACGCAACGGCGGAAGGCACTCCTGCGCGTGCGCATTGGGGCGGTGTGCTGGCGATGACGCTATGCGTGTTCGCTCTCATCGCTTCGGAGTTCATGCCGGTCAGCCTGCTCACGCTCATGGCCGCCGATCTGCGCGTAAGCGAAGGCCTGGCCGGCTACGGCATCGCCATCTCAGGTGTGTTCGCGGTGCTGACCAGCCTGTCGATCAGCCGCGTGGCGGCTCGCATGGACCGCAGGACACTACTGCTGTCGTTGACCTCGCTGATGGCAGTCTCCGGCGCGGTGGTGGCATGGGCCAACGGCTATGCGATGTACATGGCGGGCCGCGCGCTGATCGGCATCGTCATCGGTGGCTTCTGGTCGATGTCCGCCGCCACCGCCATGCGACTGGTACCTGCGGCACAGGTGCCACGCGCACTGGCGATCTTCAACGGGGGCAATGCATTGGCAACTGTGATTGCCGCGCCGCTGGGGAGCTGGCTGGGCGGTGTGATCGGTTGGCGGGGTGCCTTCCTGTGCCTGTTGCCCATAGCGGCCGTCGCACTGGTGTGGCAATGGCTGAGCCTGCCCCGCCTGCCGGCATCGCCCGTCGCCGCGACCGACAGTGTGCTGGGCTTGCTCAGCCACCGCGTCGTGCTCCTCGGGATGGGGGCCTGCGGCGCATTCTTCATGGGGCAGTTCGCACTGTTCACTTATATCCGGCCGTTCCTGGAAGCCGTGACCCATGCTGGCAGCACCGCGTTGCCATTGATGCTGCTTGCCATTGGCGCGAGCGGCGTTGTCGGGACGCTCGTCATTGGTGTCTTTCTTGCGCGTGGTCTGTACAGGACCCTGATCGCAATCCCCGTACTGATGGCAGCTGTGGCTGTAGCGCTGGTGCCACTGGGCGCATACGCATGGCCGGTGGTGACGCTCCTTGCCATCTGGGGTTTCCTCGCCACCGCGGCGCCAGTGGGCTGGTGGAGCTGGGTCGCGCGGACCTTCACCGGCAGTGCCGAGGCCGGTGGCGGATTGATGGTGGCGGTAGTGCAGTGCTCGATCGCGCTGGGCTCCACCCTGGGGGGACTGTTGTTCGACAGTCTCGGCTATGCCAGCAACTTCATGGCCAGCGCCGGCGTCCTGCTGGTCGCCGCACTGTTGGCTTGGCGGACGGCAAAACGGGCTGCTCTGCTCCTGTAGGGCGCGCGCCGCAATTGTGGGGCGCCAGCGGTCTGCACGATCTGCCGATAGGCACGTTCCATTGCTCGGATAATCAGGATCAATCATTTCGTATCTTCACTCCTGTAGTGAAGCTGATTCCCCGTTGCACCGTCTACCCGATGCCAGGTGCGCCGCTGAAGATGCACCCACGCCGGGGCTGCACCCGGACCTGCATCGAGAGCGACCATGATCAACTGCCGTATCCGCCGCCTGGCGGCTGCCGTGCTGGCCCTGGCCAGTTCCCCCGCGCTGGCGCTGGCAGGCACGCCTGTGCTGCCCAGCGAACGCAGCATCGGCATCATCGAGCCGGTGGCGCGTTTCGAGGGCGCCATGCCCACCAGCGTGGCGGTGTCCGAGACCGGGCGGATCTTCGTCAACTTCCCGCGCTGGGGCGATGAGGTGCCCTACAGCGTGGCCGAGTGGCGCGATGGCCATGCCGTGCCCTATCCGGATGCGCGCATCAACCGCAAGGACGGCCCCGATCCGGCGGCCCACTTCATCAGCGTGCAGAGTGTGGTGGCCGATGGCCAGGGCCGGTTGTGGGTGCTGGATACCGCCGCGCCCGGGTTCTCTGCGCCACAGGCCGGCGGCGCCAAGCTGGTGGCGATCGATCTGGCCACCAATACCGTAGCCAGAACGCTGGTGTTCCCGGCCAACGTCATCGACGCGCGCACCTACGTCAACGATGTGCGCTTCGATTTCCGTGTCGGCCGCGAGGGCGTCGCCTACGTGACCGACTCGTCGCTGAGCGGCATCGGCGGCATCATCGTGATCGACCTGGCGACCGGCGCCGCGTCCAAGCGCCTGATCGGTCATGTGTCCACATCGGCGGATCCGGCATTCGTACCGATCGTGGAAGGACAGCAGATGCGGCTGCGTAACGCGGATGGTTCGACGCAGCCGTTCACCGTGGCTGCCGATGGCATTGCGTTGTCGCCCGATGGCAGCACGCTGTTCTACACCCCGCTGTCCAGCCGCCATCTGTACAGCGTGCCGACCGCCTTGCTGCGCGACCCCAAGGTAAGTGAGGCGGCGCTGGCTGCGGCCGTGGTCGACCTGGGCGACAAGGGCGCGTCCGATGGTATGGAGATGGACGCCAACGGCCGGCTGTATGCCAGCGACTACGAGCACAACGCCATCCATGCCCGTGATGCGCAGGGGCGCTGGACGACCGTGGTGCACGATCCACGCATCCTGTGGCCCGATACCTTGTCGATGGGACCCGACGGCTATCTGTACTTCACCGCCAACCAGCTGCATCGGCAGGCCGGATTCAATGGTGGCGTTGATCGTCGGCAGACGCCGTACATGGTGTATCGCACCCGGGTGGATGCGAATCCTGCGCCAACGCGGTGAGGTGATCGGGGTAGCGGGTGGGCGATAAAACCCCTACGGCTCGTTGAGGGCACCCCCGATGGCAGCCCGCTGACGGCGGCGACATGCTGAAGTGCATGTCTGTCTTCTTCGACCCGGGCCGCCACGTGCAGGCCGCACTTCGCGTGCTGCTACCGCTTCGTTGCCTGGTCTGCGGTGACCCAGGCCACGATGGACTCGATCTCTGCGATGCCTGCCTGGCCGGACTGCCCTGGGCCGGTCGGGCCTGCCTGCGCTGCGCGTTGCCGTTGCCGGACACCGCGTTGATCGTCTGCGGGACCTGCCGTGAGGAGGTCCCGCCACAGGCCGCCACCCATGCCAGCCTGCTGTACCTGCCGCCTGTCGATCAGCTGCTGGTGCGCTACAAGTTCCATCAGGATCTCGCAGCCGGACGCCTGCTCGCGCAGCTGATGCAACGCGCACCGCCGCCGTGGTGGTGTCCGCCGCTGGTGCCGGTGCCGCTGCACAATCGCCGGTTGCGCCAGCGCGGCTACAACCAGGCGGGCGAGCTGTGCCGGTTGCTGCCGATGCCGGTCTGGCAGGGGCTGTACCGGCGGCGGCATACCGCACCACAGTCCGAGCGCACGGCCGAACAGCGCCGGGAAAATCTGTTCGACGCGTTTGCGGTTCGTGGTCCGGTCCCCACGCGGCTGACCGTGGTCGATGATGTGATGACCACCGGCAGTACGGTGATGGAGGTCGCCGAGACGCTGCGCCTGGCGGGCGCTGCGGAGGTGCGTGTGTGGGTCTGCGCGCGGGCGCCGTGATCGCCCTCTTCATCCACAGGGGCTAGGATGAGGCCGGTTCCGGATCGAAGGAGTGGCCATGAATTCCCCCTTGTCTCCCTTACTGTCGGCGGTTGGGCGCAGCTGGTGGATCCTGCTGCTGTACGGACTTGTCGCACTGGGTTTCGGCATCATCGCCATCGGCTGGCCGCTTTCCGCAGCGATGGCACTGGCGTGGACACTGGGCGTGATGGCCATCGTTGAAGGCGTCATCAGCCTGTTCGCACTGATCAGCGGCGGCAGTGGTGCCTCGCGTGGGTGGCTGGCGCTGTACGTAATCGCCTCATTGGGCTTCGGCATCCTGGCGGTGATCAATCCGCTGGCCACCGCCAGCGTGCTGGTGCTGTTCCTGGCGGCGTGGCTGCTGGTGGCCGGTATCTATCGCATCGTGTTCGCGATCCGCGTGCGCAAGCAGATCCAGGGCGAGTGGCTGCTGATTCTCAGTGGCGTGCTGGCGGTGGTGCTGGGCCTGCTGTTTGCGGCCAATCCGTATGCAGGCGTGGCGGTGACCACGCTGTGGATCGGCATCGGCAGTCTGCTGTATGGGTTGCTGCAGGTGCTGGTGGCGTTCAAGCTGCGGAAGCTGAAATGAGGGCGGCCTATCCTCTGTTGTTGGCAACGGTGCTTGGCCTGACCGGATGCCTGTCAGGCACCACGTCTGGTGCGAAGGCCGGAGCGGACCATCCGCCGCTTGCCGGTGTGGACGTTCGGCTGAGCGCGGTTGATGTGGCCGGGAAGGACACAGGGGTGCAGTGGCAGGACGAGTGGTTGACGCTTCGGGAACCCCCGATCGCGAGCAGCGCAGACATCGCCGATGTGCGCCCGGTACCGGATGATTACGGCATGACGGCGTTGCAGATCCGCTATCGGCCCGAAGCGCACCAGCGCATACACGATGGCACGGCGGCCCTGGTCGGTCAGCGCATCGCGATCAGTGTGGATGGTCGTGTGGTGACGGTGGCGACGGTACAGGGACCGTTTTCTGAATCGATGAGTCTGAGCGGGTTGCCGGGCAAGGACGAAGCGCAGGAGCTGGCCAGGCACATCACGGGCGAATGACGGGCGTGCCCACACCCCCGCCCTGGGCGCGGAGGTAGACCCTGGTCGACCGCTACCGGGCGAACCGCGCCTCGATTTCTTCCAGTGATTTGCCCTTGGTCTCCGGCAGCCAGAACGCGGCCACCAGGAAGAACACGAAGGTGCACGCCGCCCAGAACACGAACATGCTGGCGTAGCCGTAGTGCCCCACCGTGGGCAGGAAGAGGGCGGCGATGGTGGTCGACACGAACTGGTTGATCAGCAGCGCGATGCTCATGCCGTTGGAGCGGATGCGGTTCGGCATCAGTTCCGACAGTGCCAGCCACACGCAGACGCCGGGGCCGACCGCGAAGAACGCGACGAACACCAGGATGCAGGCGGCCACGGCCCAGCCGTGTGCCGGTGGCGGCACCGGGCCGATGCGGGCCTGCTCGATGCGTAGCGGTGCCCGCGCGGCACTCGCTGGGTCGGCGAACGGATTCAGATGCAGTTTGCGGAAGAACGCACCGATCACGCTGTCCGGCTGCACGGTACCCGCGCGTTCCACGCGCAGCTCGCGGTCGGTCAGGTTGTCGCTGCGCAGGGCGCGCACGTTGGTGAAGTCGCCGTAGGCGTACGACACCGTCAACTGCATCGGTCGGCCTTCGCTGTCGATGCCACCGCTCAGGTGCTGCCACTGTGCGTCATCCAGCACCAGCCGCAGGCCGTCGCCGCTGACCGCCGCCTGCAGCTGCGGCTGCACATCGGCCCGACCGCGCTCGGCCTGGAAGAACAGCGTGGCCGCCGCCAGCAGGGCCACGCAGATGCCGCCGCTGCCGAGCATCAGCAGGAACTTGCGGCCCTTGCGGTCAACCAGCAGCAGCGCGACCACGGTCATCACCGCGTTGAGCAGCTTGATCGCCACGTCGGCACCGTTGGCCACCGAGCCGGACAGGCCGGCCTGGTTGAGGATGTTCACCGCGTAGGCCAGCACCGAGTTGATGCCGGTGGCCTGGGTGCAGGCCAGCACCACGCAGGCCAGCAGGAACGGCACCACGTAGCGGCGGCTGAGCAGCGGATCGCGCTTGCCGTCGCTGCTGCTCGATTCCGGCGCCTGGATCTGGGCCAGCGTGGGCTCGACCTCTGCGGCGGGGAGGACGCGTTGCAGGCTGCGGCGGGCTTCATCGATGCGGCCGCGGCGCACCAGCCAGCGTGGTGATTCGGACAGCCAGAAGATGCCGGCGCAGAACAGCAGGCCCGGCGCCAGGCAGGTCCAGAAGATGGTGCGCCAGGCGTGGTCCTTCACCGCAAACAGCTCCTGCGCCTGCTGCGCGACCGGCAGTGAGCGCACGGCTTCGGCGGCGGCATCCACGGCGTGGGCGTGGTATAGGCCGATCAGAGCTGCCAGCACCAGGCCAACGGTCAGCAGCAGCTGGAACATGGCCGCGCCGCGCCCGCGTCGTTCGGGGCTGAGCACTTCGGCCAGGTACAGCGGAATCACTACGCCGATCAAGCCGCCACTGATGCCCTGCAGCAGGCGACCCAGCAGCAGCGGCGTGTAGCCGGAGGCCAGTGCCATGATCGGAATCGAGGCAGTGAACAGCAGGCCGGCCAGCAGCATCGCGCCGCGGCGGCCGATCAGGTCGGCGATCATGCCGGCGAACAGCGAGGACAGCACGCTGCCCAGCAGTACCGCTGCCACCACGAAGCCGAGCTGCTGGCTGCTGAGCTGCCAGGCGTGGCTGGCGGTCGCTTCAAGATAGGGCAGGGCGCCGGCGATGATGCCGATGTCGATGCCATACAGCAGGCCGCCGAGGCCGCCGATGAAGAGCAGGTAGCGTACGGGCCAGCGCGGAGCGGTGGAAGCGGGTACGGCAGGTGCGGCGGCTGCGGTCATCGGCGTATTCCTGGAATAACGGGGATGGTGCGTGGCTGAGGCATTGCGCTTGCGCGCTTCATGTAGAGCCGAGCCATGCTCGGCTTGCCGCGCGAAGCGCGGCACGGACGTCATCGATGTCGGTATGAAAAACAGCCGAGCATGGCTATGCCGATCGTCCTGATCGGCACCCTCCGGGCCGTCGCAAGCGACGTTGGCAATGGCTCCTGCCATTGCCTTCGGCTCTACAAAAACGCAGATATCAGGCGTTTGCGGCGTTCAAATCGACCACGCGCCCGCCCACCACCACCTGCTGCAAGCGCAGTTCCGCATCCAGCACTACCAGGTCGGCACGGGCGTCGGGCGCGATGCGGCCGCGATCGCCCAGGCCCAGGTAGTCGGCAGGGAAGGTGGAAACACGTTGCGAGGCATCGGCCAGCTCCAGGCCCACACGCACCAGGTTGCGCAGCGCCTGGTCCATGGTCAGCGCGCTGCCGGCCAGCGAACCGGTCGCCAGGCGCACGCAGCCGCCGCACTTGTGCACACGCTGCTCGCCCAGCGCGTACTCGCCATCGGGCATGCCGGTGGCGGCAGTCGCGTCGGTCACCGCATACAGGCGCGGAATCGCGCGCGCGGCCAAGCGGATCACGCCGGGATGGATGTGCTGCAGGTCGGGAATGATCTCGGCGTACTGCGCATGCGCCAGTGCCGCAGCCGCGATGCCCGGGCGATAGTGATCGACGCCGGTCATGCCGTTGAACAGATGGGTGAAGCCGGAGGCGCCGGCCTGCAGGGCAGCAACACCTTCTTCGTAGGTGCCGGCGCTGTGGCCCAGCTGCACGCGGATGCCCATCGCCGAAAGCACAGGTATCAACGCGGTGTGCTCGCCGATCTCCGGTGCCAGCGTCATCACCCGGATCGGCGCCAGCGCGTGCAGCTGCTGCACCAGCGCCAGCGTCGCCTCGATCGTACGGTTGGGCTGTGCACCCAGCCGCTGCGGGCTGATGAACGGTCCTTCCAGATGCACGCCGACGATGCTGGCGGCGTCTGCATCGGGCGCGGCCATGGTGGCGGCCACGCCGTGCAGCGCGTGCTCGATCTCATCCAGGCCGGCGGTCATGGTGGTCGCCAGCAGTGTGGTGGTGCCGAAACGAAGATGGGTGCGGGCGATGGTGCGTGCCACGTCGCCGCCCTGCATCAGGTCCACGCCGGCCGCACCGTGCACGTGCAGGTCGATGAAGCCGGGCAGGATCACCGGCAGCTGCAGGTCGTCGGCACCGCAGTGGTCGTCCACCTGCAGCTGGCGCACGTGCGAATCGAAGTGGACGTGGCCACGCCGCCAACCCAGCGGCGTGAGGATGCGGCCCTGCAGGGTGCGGGTGTCGGTCATGCGGCGGGCTCGGCGATGATCACTTCGATGCCCAGCCGCTGCAGCCCTTCACGGGTTGCGTCGTCGATGCCGGCGTCGGTGATGATGGCGTGGATCTGGTCGAGGCGGGCGATGCGGTGCAGGCTGACGCGGCCGAACTTGGAGGCATCGGTCAGCACCACGATGCGGCGCGCGCGCTCGACCATGCGGTGGTTGAGGCGGGCTTCGGCTTCGTCGTGGGTGGTCAGCCCGAACTGCAGGTCCAGGCCATCCACGCCCAGGAACAGGGTGTCGAAGCTGTAGGAGTTGAGGCTGGCCTCGGCCTGGCTGCCCTGCAGCGACAGCGACTGCTGGCGCAGCAACCCCCCGGTCAGCAGTACGGTGATGCCCGCCGCATTGGCCAGTTCCCAGGCGATGTTCAGGCCGTTGGTCATCACCGTCACGTCGCGATGTGCGCGCAGATGGCGTGCCAGCGTCATCGTGGTCGAGCCGGAGTCGATGATGATGTTGTCGCCGGGCTGCACCAGGCGCGCGGCGCGCGCGCCGATCGATTCCTTCAGCGGAAGGTTCAGTGCATCCTTTTCATGGATGTCCTGTTCCTGCGGCGGCGTGCGCACCAGCGTGGCACCGCCATGGGTTCGGTTGGCCAGGCCCTGCGACTCGAAGTGGGTCAGGTCGGCACGGATCGTCACCGCCGACACGCCGAAGCGCTCTACCAGATCGGCCACCTGCACCGAGCCGTGCTCGATCAGCAGCTGCAGGATCTGTTGCCGGCGGGAGCGGGTGTTGCGCATGGCCATTCTCGGTTTCGCGGGAAAAGGTAGAGATTAGCCGTTCGCAGCAACGCCGGCAGCCGAGCCTGTGTTCCGCGTGCGGGTTCCGGCCTGGTTGGCGCTGCAGGCACGGGCGTACTCGCCCAGGCACAGGCCGATACGGTGCTGCACCAGTGCGGTGGGGGTGTTGGCCAGGGCGCCTTCGCGCACGGCGCGGTACTGCTCCGGCAGGTACTGGCTGAGCAGCACCAGCGGCGGCGCGTGCTGTTCCAGGTTGGCGAACAAGGTCTGCACCGCCTGTACCAGCGCCGGCTCGCCCCAGTAGTAGCGGCAGCGGTCGCTGAAGGAATAGCTGCGCAGCAGGCGCAGCGCGGCGTCATCGCCCTGGTAGTAGGACTGCCAGTACTTCGGCTGCGCCACCATCACTTCTTCCAGCACCTGCGGCAGGCGCGAGCACAGTGCGGCCGGCAACAGTTCAGCCTCGATCGCGGCCAGCGCGAACAGCGCTTCGCGGTAGGCGAAGGTCGCCGCCGGGCCGACCTTGAGGATCGCGAAGTGGTCGCGCACCAGCGCGTGCAGGCCGCTTTCGCGCTGGTAGTCGGTGGAGTGCGCTTCGAACACGATGCGCGGCTGCTGTTCCAGGAAGTCGGCCAGCGCGCTGGCGGCGGCGGCGTCGTACTCGTGCACGCTGCTGTGGTCGAAGTCCACGCCTGGCTGCACCACCATCGCGATCACGCGCTGCCACGCATCGCGCAGTTGCGGCGTATCGAACGCCTGCTGGTGGATGGCCAGGGTCTGCGCAGCGGCGGCCGGCGTGGTCACCTGCAGGCCCTCCGCCAGCGAAGCTTCGCCGCCGGGAATCGGCACTTCGGTACCGATCACGTAGACCGGCGGCGGCAGGCCATGTTCGGCGGCGGTGCGTTCGGCGATCTCGGCCAGCTCGGCCGAGCGCGCGGCAACGATGGCATCGGGCAGCGGCACCGGATCATCGGCGCAGGACATGCTGCAATCCAGGTGGATCTTGTGGAAACCGGCGGCGACGTAGGCTTCGATCAGCACGCGCGCGTGGGTCATCGCTTCGGCGGCCGGGCGCTTCTGCCAGGCATTCGGGCCGAGGTGGTCGCCACCCAGGATCAATCGCTCGCGTGGGAACCCTTCTTCATCGGCCAGGGCACCGACGTAATCACGGTACTGCGGCGGGGTCATGCTGGTGTAGCCGCCGAACTGGTCGACCTGGTTGGAGGTGGCCTCGATCAGCAGCACGGTGCCATGCGCCAGCGCCACGTGCATGGCCGCGCGCAGCACCTGCTCGTTGCTGCAGCAGACGCTGTACAGGCCGACGTTGGCACCGGCGCGGTGGGAGGCAAGCAGGGTCTGCAACGGGGACATGGTCAGGCTCCGGACATCAGGAAAACGAGGGTTGGCAGGCGAGCAGGGCGGCACCACGTGCGCCACCGGCATCGCCGAAGCGCGGCGGCACGATCGGCGGTACCTGCACGCCGTTGAACAGATGGGCGGCGATGGCTGCCGGCAGCTGCTGGTACAGCGGCGCATACTGTGAGAGGCCGCCGCCGAGCACGATCACATGCGGGTCCAGCGCCAGCACCAGCGCGGCCAGGCTGTGGCCAAGCAGATCACGATGGATGTCCAGCGCCTTGCGCGCACGCGCATCGCCGGCCTCGGCCAGTGCGATCACCGCGCTGGCATCGGTGGCGCTGCCACCGAGATGACGTTCGATCATCGCCACACCGCTGCCGGACACATAGCGCTCCACGCAGCCCTGCAGGCCGCAGCCGCAGTCCAGCAGCGGCAGGCCGTGGCGCTGCAGCAGATGGCCGGGCACGCTCCAGTGTCCCCATTCGCCGGCCAGGCCGTTGAAGCCGGACAGCAGCCGGCCCTGCAGGCAGAAGCCACCGCCGGCACCGGTGCCGAGGATGGCGCCGAACATGCTGGGGTAGCCGTCGGCGGCACCGCCATGGGCTTCCGACAGGGCAAAGCACTGCAGATCGTTGCCGAAGTGCAGCGGGCGCTGCAGGCGTGCCTGCAGATCCTGCGCCACGCATTGGCCGGTCAGTGCAGGCACGTTCGCGCTGAGCTGGCGGCCGCTGCGGCGGTCACGCACGCCGGGCAGGGCGATGCCGATGGCCGCATCGCTACGGCCAAGGGCAGCGTCCGCCTCACCCACCAGCGCCACCACCGCCTGCAGGAAGCCGTCGTAGTCTCCCTGTGGGGTGGCCACGCGGCGGCGCCAGGTGACCTGCATCGCCGCATCGCACGCCACCAGCTCGATCTTGGTGCCGCCGATGTCGATGCCGTAGCAGGCGTGCGCGATCAGCTCAGCCATGGTGGATGGTGACGCCCTTGACGACGCGGTTGACGGTGCCGTCCGGGAACGGGTTGTCCGGGGTCAGGCCCAGCGCGGCCGAGCGCCGCAGCGCGAACAGCTGTGCGAAGCCCAGCCAGACCGGCGCCAGCCACGGATCGTCCAGTGCCGGCACGGTGAGGGTGTATTCGTCATCGGCGCCGATGTCCGAATGCGGACCGATCGCCAGGACCTGGCCGGCCACGCCGTCGCGGCGCAGTTCTTCCAGCAGGTCCTGTTCGTAGCGGCGCGCGAGTGGCTGCACGCTGCGCAGCACCACCACCAGGGTGTTGCCATCCAGCGTCGATTTCGGGCCATGACGGAAGCCCAGCGGGGTATTGGCCAGCGCCAGCACCCGGCCGGCGGTCAGCTCCAGCACCTTCAGCGCGCACTCGCGTGCCAGCGCTTCCAGCGGGCCGCTGCCGAGGTAGATGATGCGGTTGAACGGGCGCTGCGCCAGCGCCGCCACCGGTGCATCCCACTGTGCCTGGCCTTCGCGGGCCAGCGCGGCAATCTGTTTCAGACGCGCGATACGCGCATCCCACGGCGAACGATCGAACACGGTCAGTGCGGCCAGCAGCATGCAGGTCAGGCTGCTGGTCATGGCGAAGGCGCGGTCGCAGCTGGCCGACGGCATCAGCAGGGTGCAGGTATCGGCACGGCCGGCGCCACGACGGGCCAGTTCGCCATCTGCATTGCAGGTGATGTCGAGGAAGCGCGCGTCATCCACGTCGCTGCGCACGCGGTCCACCGCCGCCACGCTTTCCGGGCTGGAGCCGCTGCGGCCGAACGAGACCAGCAGGGTCGGCCGGTCGCGCTGCAGGTACAGCGCCGGGTGGGTCAGCAGGCTGGTGGTGTGCACCACGCGCACATCGGCCGGCCATTGCGTGTTGATTGCATCGGCCACCATTTCGGCGATGAAGCCTGAGCTGCCGGCGCCGGTGAACAGCACGCGCTGGTTGGGGTCGTTGAGGCTGTCGCCGAGGAAGGCCTGCAGGCGGTCGCGGGCACGCGACAGGTCCTGTGCGAGGGCTTCCCACAGCGTCGGCTGCTGGGCGATTTCGGTAGCGGTATCGGCTCCGCCAAGGCGCTGCCAGGCGGACACATCGGAAAGCAGGGTGACGTCCATTCGGAGGTTCCAGTTGGGCCAGCGCACCATCTGTGTTTTCTTTCGAAATGTCAAATAGCGAAAGTAAAAAGAAAGAAAATGGAGCGATGGCTTTTCCCGCTGCCGAGTGCCCGGGGAAACGAAAGATCGGGCCGAATGCCGTATCGCACAATGCTTAACAGGCGTCTGCAAGCGCTTACACAAAGTATTGCAACGCAACAACTTTCGTTTCAATGGAATATATCTTCCTTTTTCCTTTCAATTTGTTGACATCTTTCGAATCGCTGCCCTAGAGTCGGCCCAACCGCTTTCGAAACGCCCGGTGAACGGGTTGGGAGTCCGTGTGGAAATCTGCGTTCGTCGCTCGCCGCTGATGCTGGCCCTGTTGCCGGCATTGATGCTGGCGTCCATGCCGGCCCGGGCCGAGTCGGTCGGCAACCTGCGTACGCTCAGCGCCAGCGCCAGCCATGATGGCGTGCAGGGCTGGGACCTGCAGACCGACAAGGGCGCACGCATCCGCATCGAACTGCCGGCCACCGACATCATCCGCGTGCAGGCCGGCCGCAACGGCACGCTGACCGGTGCCGGCGACAAGGCCGCACCGATCGTGCTGCCGCAGCCCAAGGCCAACGTGCAGGCGCAGCTGGAAGAAGACGCGCAGGAAATCCGCGTGCGCACCGATGCCCTGGTGCTGCATGTACAGCGGCAGCCACTGCGCATGCGCCTGGAACGCCTGGACAACGGCCAGACCACCGCGCTGTGGCAGGAACTGCAACCGCTGGACCTGGATGCCACGCAGAGCGTGCAGGTGCTGTCCTCGCAGGCCGATGAGGGCTACTTCGGCGGCGGCCAGCAGAACGGTCGCTACCAGTTCAAGGGTCGCGAGCTGGAGGTGTCCTACTCCGGCGGCTGGGAAGAGGGTGACCGCCCCAGCCCTGCACCGATGCTGCTGAGCAGCCGCGGCTGGGGCATGCTGCGCAACACGTGGAGCGACGGCAGCTACGATCTGCGCGAGGCTGACCAGGCCACGCTGCTGCACCGTGAAGACCGCTTCGATGCGTACTACTTCGTCGGCGCCGACCTGCCAAAGCTGATCGAGCGCTACACCCAGCTGACCGGCCGCCCGAACATGGTCGCGCGCTGGGCGCTGTCCTACGGCGATGCCGATTGCTACAACGATGGCGACAACAGCAAGAAGCCCGGCACCGTCCCCGAGGGCTGGAGTGATGGCCCGACCGGCACTACGCCGGATGTGATCGACAGCGTGGCCAAGCAGTACCGCGCCAACGACATGCCCGGTGGCTGGATCCTGCCCAATGATGGTTACGGTTGCGGCTACAAGCAGTTGCCGGAAACGGTGAAGGGCCTGGCCGGGTATGGTTTCCGCACCGGCCTGTGGACCGAGAACGGCGTCGACAAGATCGCCTGGGAAGTGGGCAAGGCCGGCAGCCGCGTGCAGAAGCTGGACGTGGCCTGGACCGGCAAGGGCTATCAGTTCGCGATGGACGCCAACCGCCAGGCCTTCAACGGCATCCTCGACAATTCCGATTCGCGCCCGTTCCTGTGGACGGTGATGGGCTGGGCCGGCATCCAGCGCTATGCGGTGGCATGGACCGGCGACCAGAGCAGCAGCTGGGATTACATCCGCTGGCACGTGCCGACCCTCGTCGGTTCGGGCTTGTCCGGCATGGCCTACGCCAGCGGCGACGTCGATGCGATCTTCGGTGGCAGCGCCGAAACCTTCACCCGCGACCTGCAGTGGAAGGCGTTCACGCCGGTGCTGATGGGCATGAGCGGCTGGTCGTCGAACGCGCGCAAGCACCCGTGGTGGTACGACGAGCCCTATCGCAGCATCAACCGCGATTACCTGAAGTTGAAGATGCGCCTGACCCCGTACATGTACGGGCTGGTGCACGAGGCCGCGCAGACCGGTGCACCGCCGGTGCGCGGCCTGATGTGGGACAACCCGCGCGATCCGCATGCGCAGGATGAAACCTACAAGTACCAGTTCCTGCTCGGCCGCGACCTGCTGGTGGCGCCGGTGTACCGCAGCCAGGCGGCCAGCCGTGGCTGGCGCCGCGACATCCACCTGCCGGCCGGTGGGTGGATCGACTACTGGGACGGCCGCCGCGTGCAGGCCGGCGCCGATGGCCGCCAGCTCGACCGCCAGGTGGACCTGGCCACGCTGCCGGTGTTCGTGCGCGCCGGTGCGATCCTGCCGATGTACCCGTCGATGCTGTTCGATGGCGAAAAGCCGCTGGATGAAGTGACATTCGACCTGTACCCGCAGGGTGATTCGCAGTACACGCTGTATGAAGACGATGGCAACACCCGCCGCTACCAGCAGGGCGAGTCGAGCACGCAGGTAATCCGCGTGCAGGCACCAGCGCAGCGCAGTGGCCCGGTGCAGGTGCAGATTGATGCCGTGCAGGGCCAGTACAACGGCCAGCTGGCGCAGCGTCGCTATGGCCTGCGCGTGCTCAGCCGCCAGGCGCCACGCGCGGTGCAGGCCGGTGGTCGCGCGCTGCCGGCGCTGGCCGATGCCGCCGCCTTCAACAGCGCCAACGAAGGTTGGTACTTCGATGCCCAGGAGCGCCGCGGCACGCTGCATGTGCGCACCGCCACACAGGACATCCGCCAGCCGCTGCAGCTGCAGCTGGACTTCGCAGTCGCTGCTGCCGTGGCCGACGATGCCTATCCGGCCGCGCCGGTGCTGGGCCGCGAACTGCCGGCCGACAGCCTGCTGGTGGTCAACCGCCCGGCCGAAGAACCCGGCCATGCGCTGGAAAATGCCTTCGATGATGATCCGGGCACCTGGTTCCGCAGCGTGCGCAACCAGGCCGTGCGCACCGGTGCGCATGAGTGGGTGATCGGCTTCGGTGAGCGCAGGATGATCGACGGCATCGAGCTTGCCCCGCGCAACGACAAGAACTGGAAGCACGGCCAGGTACGCGACTACGAGGTCTACCTCGGCGACAGCAATGGCGAGTGGGGCGAGCCGATCGCCCGCGGCCGCCTGCAGCTGAAGGAAGGCATGCAGCGCATCGACTTCCCGGCCCACGCCGGCCGCCTGCTGCGTTTCCGCGTGCTGAGCGTGCAGAACCCCGAAGGCGACGGCGCCAGCAGCGCCGACCCGATGGTCACCGCCGCACAGGGCAGCGCCCGCGCGTTCGATGCATTGCAGCCGCGCGATGTCGGCCCGATCGCACTGTCCACCTTCCACATTCTCGAACACCAGGAACCGGAGCGACCGGCCCGGCAGCGCTATCTCTCCGAGCTGCCGGTGCCGGCCGCGCTGACCAGCCAGGTGCGCACCGACCAGTCCTTCCGTGGCGACGCCGGCATGCGCATGAACGGCCTGCAGTTCCGTCGTGGCCTGGGCGTCGGCGCCAACAGCCGCATCGACCTGCGCCTGCAGGGTGGCTGGCATCTGCTGCGCGCCGACCTCGGCATCGACGACGCCTGCCGCAGCGCCGGTGGCCTGCAGTTCCAGGTCTGGGGTGACAACCGCCTGCTGTACGACAGCGGCCTGGTGAAGGCGCCCGGCGTGGTCAAGCCGGAGCTGGACATCCGTGGCCTTTCCACCCTGAGCCTGCGCACGCTGGGTGCGCAGGGCAGCCAACCCGCCCAGGTCTGCGCCAACTGGGCCAATGCCGTGCTGATCGGCCAGGAGGGCGACTCCGCCAGCATCGTCGCCCCATGACTCCCTCGTAACACCCGCTCCTCCCCCCGCCCATTCCGACTACGGCCCTCATGGCCGTGGCCCGGGAGCGTTTTGCCCGCCGAACGCCCACGCGCTCACTTTTTGCGCCGCACCCCTGCCAGGAGAGAACCCCGATGTTGCCCGCACGCCACCACCGCCCCCCCTGTCGTTCGATCGCTCCGCTGTCGCTGGCCATCGCCGGCGTGCTGCTGTCGGTCGCCGTTCCTGCCTTCGCCCAGGAGAGCAAGGACAAGGCCACCGACCTGGCCCGCATCGAGGTCACCGGCTCCAACATCCGCCGCACCGACGTTGAAACCGCCTCGCCGGTGCAGGTGATCAGCAAGCAGGACATCCAGAACATGGGTGCACGCACGCTGCTGCAGGTGCTGGACAACCTGCCGGCCGCGCGCCCGGCGCAGCAGGACGCGCGTTCGCTGTTCACCGGCTCCGATGGTGCCTCGCAGGCCAACCTGCGTGGCCTCGGTGCCCAGGGCACGCTGGTGCTGCTGAACGGTCGTCGCCTGTCTTACTACGGTGCACCGGCCGGCTTCCAGACCCAGTTCGTCAACATCGATGCGATCCCGGCCGCGGCCATCGAGCGCATGGAAGTGCTGACCGACGGCGCTTCGGCGGTGTATGGCACCGACGCGGTGGCCGGCGTGATCAACGTGATCACCAAGCGCAACTTCCAGGGCGCCGAGATCAGCTTCACCAACGACACCTCCTCGCGCATCGACTCCTACGGCGAGCGCCAGGCCAGCATCACCGCCGGCTTCGGTGACCTGGCCGAGAACCGTTTCAACATCTACGGCGCGGTGAACATGTACCGCCGCGACGCGATCCCGCTGAGCGATTTCTACGACAAGCGGCCCGACCAGTACTACGTCAACAACCCGAATTATCTCAACAACCTGCGCCTGGGCGTGGGCAGCAAGCCGGGCGAGTTCAACCCGGGCAGCTACTTCGCGTTCGATCCGGTCACCGGCCGCCGCGTGCAGGAAGCTGCGCCGGGCTGCAAGAACGTGCTGACCAGTGAAGCGGCTGGTCCGCGTTGCGTCTGGGAAACCTGGATGAACAACGAGATCGATGCCGGCGCCAAGTCCGAGCGCAACACTGCCTACCTCAACGGCACGTTCCTGGTGGGCGACAGCACCGAGATCTTCGCCGAGGCGACCTACACCGACATCGACCTGCGCGCCAACGGCGGCACGCCGCGCACCTACGGCACCACTACCGGCAACCCGACCAGCTGGTTCTCGCGCAACACCGGCAACACCGTCAACCAGTTCCTGTACCCGTTCCTGGGCCCGAACAACGAGTACAACCACGCCAGCCCGCAGATGAAGGCGATGATGGGCGGTGTGGTCGGCCTGAACTACCTGCTGCAGGATGCCGGCCCGAACTATTTCGGCCAGCGCAACACCGACAAGAGCTACCGCGTGCTGGCCGGTGCGCGTGGCAACCGGGGTGACTGGAACTGGGAGACTGCCTTCGCCAGTGCCGGCACCCACTCCACCACGTACCAGACGATCAACGTCAACATCAAGGGCTTCGAGAAGGCGTTCGGACCGTACTCGGTCGATCCGACCACCGGCCGCGTGATCATCTCCGATCATCCGGCGTACAAGTTCGGCGAGATCAGCGAAGCCAACGCCGCGCTGATCCGTGAAGCGTTCCCAACCTTCGACATCCAGTCGTGGACCCGCCTGCATACCCTGGATGGCAAGATCGAAGGCCCGCTGTTCCAGCTGCCGGCCGGCGAGATGCGCGCCGCGTTCGGCTTCAACGCCAGCCGCGAAACCTTCTACACCCCGGGCAACGCCGATGCAGCCAACGGCCTGATCACCCAGCAGGGTGGTTCCTGGTTCGACGGCAAGCGCAACACCTACGCGCTGTTCGCCGAGACCGTGGCGCCGATCACCGACAAGCTGGAGCTGGATGCCGCAGTGCGCGTGGACAAGTACCCGAACTTCAGTGCCAACGTCGCGCCGAAGATCGGCTTCAAGTACCAGGCGTTCGACCAGCTGATGCTGCGCGGTACCTATTCCACCGGCTTCCGTGCTCCGAGCCTGGCCGAGTCCGGCAACGGCGGCGTGTTCGCGCAGCTCGGTGGCTTCCGTGACGAACTGCGCTGCGGCGAGACCAATGCCATCGCCAACCTGCTGCTGAAGTCGCAGCGGCCGGGCGATGTCGATCTGGGCAAGACCCTGCTGAACGTGGATTGCAGCCGCACCGTGGCCCGCATGACCCAGCCGAACAAGGACCTGAAGCCGGAAAAGGCCAAGATCGCCACCCTCGGCTTCGTCTACGAGCCGGCAACCTGGCTGTCGGTGTCGGCCGACTACTGGTTCATCTACCGCGACAATGAAATCGTCGCGCCGGACTACCGCCGCATGGAAGACATCATCTCCTCGTCGCGTTCGCCGATTACCGACAGTGACCGTGCGAACCTGGCACAGCTGGCGGCAATGTGCGCCGATCCGGCCAGCGGCGTGAGCTGCCCGTCGGTGCTGCCGGGCTACTCCGCCGGCAACGTGGCCAGCGTGGTCGGCCAGTACAAGAACCGTGGCAAGACCCTGATCGACGGCTTCGACATCGATGCGCGCAGCCGCTTCTCGCTGGGCGACTGGGGCAACCTGAACATCGGCCTGGCCGCCACCATCGCCAACCGCAACCGTTTCTACATGGATGCGGAGAATGGCTGGTACTACGGCGACGTGGTGGGCTACTACAACAACCCGCGCCTGCGTGCCACGCTCAATGCCGACTGGACCTACAAGCAGGTCACCACCAGCATGTTCGTCAATTATGTCGGTGGCACCAAGTGGGCAACCGACCAGATCGACGAAGAGAGCAACAACAAGGAAACCTGCACCGGCGGCTACCTGGCCCTGCAGAAGAGCAAGTGCGATGGCGCGCCGTCGTGGTGGACCGCCAACATGAGCGTCACCTGGCGCCCGGATGATGCGTGGAACCTGAGCTTCACCGTCAAGAACCTGTTCAACCGCCTGCCGTTCTACGATCCGAACAGCTTCCTGGGTGACTCCAGTGACTACGCAACCATCTTCGGCCGTGGTTACAGTGTGACCATCGGCTACCGTTTCAAGTAATTCCGTTTGCGTGACCCGGCGGGCCGGCTACGGCCGGCTCGCTGCCAAGAGGAGAGATGTTTGCCATGAAGCGTAGGGAATTCATCGCGGCCAGTGCCGCTGTCGCCGCCAGCAGCCTGTTGCCGCAGACCCCGGCCTGGGCACGCGGGCGCAAGGTGCGTCTGGCCATGATCGGCACTGGCATGCGCGGCCTGGTGCTGCTGAAGGAGCTGGTACGTCGCGACGATGTCGAGGTGGTCGCGCTGTGCGACATCGAACCGATCATGCTCGGCCGTGCCATGGACATGGTGGCCAAGGCCGGCAAGCCGGCACCGAAGACCTACGGCCAGGACCGTGACACCAACGCCTGGAAACGCCTGCTGGAACAGAAGGGCATTGATGGCGTGATCATCGCCACGCCGTGGGAGTACCACGCGCCGATGGCGATTGCGGCGATGCAGGCCGGCGTGGCCGTAGGCTGCGAAGTGGTGGCTGGCATCACCCTGCAGGACCACTGGGACGTGCTGAAGACCCAGCTGAGCACGGGCACCCCGTACATGCTGCTGGAGAACGTCTGTTACCGCCGCGACGTGATGGCCGCGCTGCAGATGGTGCGCCAGGGCCTGTTCGGCGAGCTGGTGCACCTGCAGGCCGGCTACCAGCACGACCTGCGCGGCGTGAAGTTCAATTCCGGCGACCCCAACCAGCCCTACGACAGCGGCGTGGAATTCGGCCCCAAGGGCTGGAGCGAAGCACGTTGGCGCACCGAGCATTCGGTGGAGCGCAACGGCGAGCTGTATCCCAGCCACGGCATCGGCCCGTGCGCGATGTACACCGGCATCAACCGTGGCAACCGCTTCACCCACATCAATGCCTTCGCGACCAAGGCGCGTGGCCTGCACGAATACACCGTGGCCAAGAGTGGCGGCACCACCCACCCCAGCACCAAGGTGAAGTTCAAGCTGGGTGACATCGTGACCACCACGCTGGCCTGCGAGAACGGCGAGACCATCCTGCTGCAGCACGACACCTCGCTGCCTCGCCCGTACTCGATGGGCTTCCGCGTGCAGGGCACCAAGGGCCTGTGGATGGACGTGAACCATTCGATCCACATCGAAGGCCGCAGCCCGCCGCACCAGTGGGAGGAGTTCAAGAAGTACCAGGACGAGTACGAGCACCCGCTGTGGAAGCAGAATGCCGACACCGCCGCCAGCGCCGGCCACGGCGGCATGGACTGGTTCGTGATCCATGCGTTCGTGGAAGCGCTGAAGGCCAAGGCGCCGATGCCGATCGACATCTACGACGCAGTGACGTGGAGCGCGATTACCCCGTTGAGCGAGCAGTCGATCGCCAACAGTTTCCAGACGCTGGAGTTCCCGGACTTCACCGCCGGTGCGTGGAAGCAGCGTAAGCCGATTTTTGCGTTCGACGGCAGGTATTGATCCGCTCTCTGTAGAGTCGAGTCATGCTGGACTGTTTTGAACACAACGCCGGGCACTGCCCGGCGTTGCTGTCTGCATCGGTGCGTTGGCACCCGTAGAGCCGAGCCCACGCTCGGCTGTCTTTCCCGCCGGTCGCATTAAACTAGCGGCCCCACCGTTGGCGGAGCCCCATAACATGCCATGGCAGAAGGTCAGCGAACTTCCTGACCAGCGATTCGTCGGCCCCTACGGCATCGAATTCTGGCGAATCCAAGAAGGCCAGGTCTTCCACCAGGGTCGGTTGCTGCGCAAGGCCGACGCAGCGAGCTTCGAGTTCATTCCGGCGCACTACTTCATCGGTCGCGATGCGCACGCGGTCTATCATGCTTGGACCCGGCAGACCTCCATCGACCAGGACAGCTTTCGTCAATGTGGCGCGTACTGGCTGGACAACCACGCCGTCTACTTCGAGCACGAGACCTCGCTGAGGGCGATGGCCGAGGCAGATTGCACGACGTTTCGCGATCTCGGCGGCGGCTACGGGGCCGACGACCATGGCGGCTGGTACTGCGGCCGGCGGATGAAGCACTGCCAGCGTGGCGAGCTGCTGCAAGGGATGCCACAGGACCCCCTGTACGCCGTTGACGACAGCAGCGTCTACTGCGACGGGAAGCCTCTGCCCGGCGTGGATCACGCGCGCTGGCGGTTGCTGGGCGGACGCTTCTCGGGCGATGGCGGCCGTGTCTACTACTTGGAACGGAAGCTGCCGCGCGTGGATGTGGCGTCGTGGCGTCGTGGCGCCTGTTGCAGGGGAGCTGGTCGCGGGACCACAAACACCTGTTCCATATGTTCATGATCGACCGACCCGATGCTGCGTGCACAGCATGGTTTCACGCATGATGAGGGTTGACGCGCGACGCGGTTACCGCGACACCTTGATCTGCGTCAGCCGTCCCCCGGACGCCCTGGCATGCGGTACGCGGAACATTGCACCAGGTTGCACGAGTTCGGCCTGCTGCATCATCTTGGGCCACCACTCCAGAAGCCGCGCTGCGCGGTCGTAGTGGTTGAACGTGCTCCAGCCCTTGGCCAGAACGAATACGGTCAGGCCGAGGCGTGCGATCGCCTCGCGCTCTGCGGGCTTGCGATGATGATGATCCTGGGTAACGTGTACGCGGATGCCACGCTGGGTGGCCACGTCGAAGAGCTCCAAGTCAGTAGTGCCGGGCTTCACGAACTCCCTTACGTGGAAGACTTCGTGTTCGTCCGTTCCTGCAATGGCGTCGATGGCCCGGGCCAGCGCGGGCGGAAGATTCTCATCGATCTGTGCCTTCAAGGCGCGGCTCGATTCTCGAACTGCAGTGCCTTCTTCACCGCAGTCAGAGGCAGGTCATATAGCCTGGCCACGCGACGCTCGTCGCCACCTTCGGCACGCAGCGCCTCGACAATGGCGATGGTAGGAACGCCCGATTCGTAAAGGATGGGCTGACCAAAACTGCGCTGTGGATCAAATACCACCGCGCGGGAGCCCCTCAGTGGGAACCATCGTTCGGCACGATCATCGATGCCCAGTTCGATGCCGTCACGCAGTGAAGGTGCGATGACCTTGCGCATCACGTCCTGGCGCTTCACCACATCCACCAGTGCAGCATCGCCGCTGTCGCCCACGAGCTCCATGAAAATGCGGCGCCCATCGGTCTTGAAGCTGGTGCTTGTGAAGGGATATTCCTTGCCGAGCCGCTCGTTCAGCTCGGCAATGGTTCGCCGCACCAGGTTGAGTGGCACGCCACATGCGACGAATGTGCGGACGAAGCGGAGCTCGATCAGATCGCGAAAGCCAATGCCGTCGATCTCTGAATCGGCCCATTGCGACTTCCACAGGGGAGGGTGGGCTTCCGGATGCCCATGCTTCCGGCCCTGGTAGCCCTTCAGCCAACGGCGCAATTCCGACGAGCTACCGCCAATGAAGCGCGCGGCATCGGCGTAGGAATAGAGACCGACGCCGAGGCTGTCCTGTGCTGGCAAGGCGATACCCATGGCAGGGAGTCTACTCAATCCGAATGGAGCTGGAGTACAGAGCCACATTCTGCGCCCTGCGGGACTCATAAGCTGAGAACGGGGACACGCACGGGCGAATCTGCCCGGTGATTGGCAGGCCGAAACCGACAAGAAGATGGCGCGCCCGGAGGGATTCGAACCCCCGACCAATGGCTTCGGAAGCCACTACTCTATCCGGCTGAGCTACGGGCGCGTTGTAGAACCGCCGCGCCGTCGGCCAGTGCCGGGGCGGGCATCGCAGCGCCATGAGGCGGTGCGGGACGGGCATTCTATCCAGTTTCGCCGAACAAATCTCCCCCCACGGGCAAAGCCCTGCCGGAGGCGCAGGAGTATCCTATCGCCATGGCTGATACCCCCCTCATTTCGCCGCAGTCGCCGGCGACGCCGCGTTGGCGGCATTACTGGAGTCTGATGCGCGCTGATCGCCCGATCGGCACGCTGCTGCTGCTGTGGCCCACCTGGTGGGCGTTGTGGCTGGCCGCAGGCGGCCTGCCGCCGCTGTGGACGCTGTTCGTGTTCACCGCAGGCGTGTGGCTGACCCGCTCGGCCGGTTGCGTCATCAACGACTACGCCGATCGCTGGCTCGACCCGCACGTGGAGCGCACCAAGTCCCGCCCGCTTGCGACCGGCGCAATCAGTGGCCGCGCCGCGCTCGCTCTGTTCGCGCTGCTGATGCTGGTGGCGTTCGGCCTGGTGCTGACCCTGAACGGGCTGACCATCGGCCTGAGTTTCATCGGCGTGTTCCTGGCCGCCAGCTACCCGTACCTGAAGCGCTACACCCATCTGCCACAGGTCTACCTGGGCATGTCGTTCGGCTGGGGCATCCCGATGGCGTTCGCCGCCGTGCAGGGCGAGGTGCCGATGCTGGGTTGGCTGCTGTATGCCGGCAACATCCTGTGGTCCACCGCCTACGACACCTGGTACGCCATGGTCGACCGCGAGGACGATCTGAAGATGGGCTCGCATTCCACCGCGATCCTGTTCGGCGATCTCGACCTGGTCATCCAGGGCGTGCTGTACGCGCTGTTCCTGGCCACCATGGCGCTGGTCGGCGTGCGTGGTGGGCTGGGTGGCTATTACCTGGTGGGCGTGGCCGTGGCCACCGCGCTGGTGGTGTACGAGTTCTGGATCTGCCGCAACCGCGAGCGCGGCCCGTGCTTCAAGGCGTTCCTGCACAACAACTGGGTGGGCGCCGCGCTGTTTGCCGGCATCGCCGTGGACCTGGCGCTGCGTTGAGACGCGCAGCCGAGCGTGGGCTCGGCTCTACAGGTGGCCCCCCCCGAAACCGGATATCCGTAGCGCCCGAGCCCATGCTCGGGCGGCGGCGCACAGCGCCGGGCCTTCCGCCGCCTACGACCAATAGGTGGCTGACAGCCTGCACCCCACCGCCCAGAATCGATCCATCGAACCTGGGAGGGTAGGCGATGGCCTCGACGGCAGCAGTACAGGACGGCTGGATGGCGCGCGCAGCGTTGCGCTCGGCCGCCTGGGCGGAAAAGTGGTTCCCCGATGCGTACGTGTTCGCGGTGCTGGGCGTGGTCATCGTCGCGCTGGCGGCGATGGGCTTCGGCTCGACCCCGCAGGCCACCGCCAGCGCCTTCGGCGACGGCTTCTGGAGCCTGATTCCCTTCACCATGCAGATGGCCTTCGTGGTCATCGGCGGCTACGCCGTGGCGACCGCGCCGGTGGTCGCTCGCTTCATCGATTTCCTCGCCCGCGTGCCGCGCACCGGCCGCGGTGCAGTGGTGTACGTGGGCCTGGTCAGCATGCTGGCCTCGCTGCTCAGCTGGGGGTTCTCGCTGGTGTTCGGCGGCCTGCTGGTGCGTGCGCTGGCACGCCGCACCGAGCTGCGCATGGACTACCGCGCGGCCGGTGCTTCGGCCTACCTAGGGCTGGGCGCGGTGTGGGCGATGGGCCTGAGCTCGTCGGCCGCGCAGCTGCAGGCCAACCCGGCCAGCATGCCGCCAGGGCTGGTCGAAATCACTGGCGTGCTGCCGTTCACCGAAACCATTTTCCTGTGGCAGTCGATCGCGCTGACTGCGGTGCTGATCCTCGTCTCGCTGCTGATCGCCTGGTTGACCGCACCGGCCGCCGGCAGCGCTCGCACCGCTGAAGACTTCCCCGGTGCCGCGCAGGCCGAACCGGAGCCACTGCAGCAGCGCACGCGCCCGGGCGAGTGGCTGGAATACAGCCCGCTGCTGACCGTGCTGCTCTCGCTGCTGGCGTTCGGCTGGCTGTTCAACGAGTTCGCCAACAAGCCGGTGGTCACCGCCATCGCCAACCTCAACACCTACAACTTCCTGTTCATTTCGCTGGGCCTGCTGCTGCACTGGCGACCGCGCAGCTTCCTCAACGCGGTGGCCAAGGCGGTGCCCAGCACCACCGGCGTGCTGATCCAGTTCCCGCTGTACGGCGGCATCGCGATGATCCTCACCCACGCCGCTGGCGGCGATGGGCAGACGCTGGCGCACCGGCTGTCGAGCCTGTTCGTGCACGTGGCCAGCACCGATACCTTCGCGCTGGTGATGGGTGTCTATTCGGCCGTGCTGGGCTTCTTCGTGCCCTCCGGTGGTGGCAAGTGGATCATCGAGGCGCCGTACGTGATGCAGGCCGCCAACGAACTGAAGGCGCACCTTGGCTGGGCGGTGCAGGTCTACAACGCCGCCGAAGCGCTGCCGAACCTGATCAATCCGTTCTGGATGCTGCCGCTGCTGGGCGTGCTGGGGCTGAAGGCACGCGACATCGTCGGCTTCACCTTCATCCAGCTGCTGGTGCACATTCCGCTGGTGCTGGGTCTGTTGTGGCTGCTGGGGATGACCCTGGCGTACGTGCCGCCGGTGATGCCCTGAATGCAGCGTTGGCTTCCCTGCGTGAGCCGGGAAGCCAGCCTCGTTCAGCGCGTGTTTCCGGCTGCGAACGCCATGAATGCGTGCAACGCCGATGACGGCATGAGCACATGCCGAACCCGCATGAATCCTTCAGCCGCTTGTGCCACAAGGGCTTCTGCGCGTTCATTCACAGGCGTACACACAGATGTAGCCGCCCACCCACGCGTGATTAACCATTCGCTGCAGACGATGGCCACGTCCACCGCATTCCGCGAGTGGCTTTGGAGATCGGACATGGCACAGCAGAACCAGAACCCGAACCAGAAGCAGCAGGGCCAGCAGAACCAGCAGGATCAGCAGCAGGGCCGTGGCCGCGACCAGCAGCAGCAACAGCAGCAGGAACAGCAGAAGCGCAACCAGAACCAGCAGCAGGGCGGCCACGACGAAGAAGAATGATCGCGTTGCGCGTGCAACGTGACCGGCGAAGCCCCGCCCCGTGCGGGGCTTTGCTTATTCCAGCACGCCGATACGCTGCAGCACCGGCGCCGCCGACATGTCGTTCGGATTGGTGCCCGGCTGATCCTGCGGCACGTCCATGCCCATGCCGCGGTAAAGATCGACCCAGTGCTGGGCGATCTGCCCGGTCTGCGGGTTGCGGAAGTTCATCGGCTGCAATGCGAACACGCGGTGCGCACGGAACGCACGCTCGATGAAGTCCGAGCAGTAATAGCTGTCCTCGTTCAACACATACGACGTGTTGTAGGGCTTGCCCAGCATCGTGCGCGCGGTGGCGACCGCATCCTTGATGGCCGCCTGCTGCGGCGCGCGCAGGCGATAGACCACGATCTGCCGCTGCTTGGCTTGGGCGTCCTGCTGGAACTCGGTCAGCGATTGCCGGCGTGATCCCTTCTCGTCGGCGTGCAGCACCTCCCAGCCCTTCGGCGCCGAGGCGACCAGGGCGACGTGATCGAAGCTGGGTGCGCCCTGCGTGCCGGTGGCATCGTCGATGGCCGCGCTCAGGCCGCTGCGGCCGGCAGTGACGAACAGCAGGTCGCCTTCGTGGACATCGACGGCCAACGCCACGGCCGGCCACAGGGCGGGCAGCAGCAGGCCGATCAGGAGCAGGAGGCGATGCATGAGGACTCTCGGACAGGCGGAATGCCGGAATTGTAGGGTGCGCGGTAGCATGGAGCGACCGGACCGGATTCAGGATGAGCCCATGCGTCGATACCCTTCTCCTGCACTGCTGGTGCTTGCCTGCGGCGCGGTGCTGGTTGCCTGCACGCCGGCGCCGCAGCCACCACAGACAGCGGCCGAAGCCGTGACTGCCGCAGCGGCGCCGGCGACCAGCGCCACCGAGCCCACACCTGTGGCTGCGGCCAGTGAATGCCCCTACCCGGAATTCGATACGTTCCTGAAGCATTTCGGCAACGAGATCACGCTGCAGGAAAAGGCCACGGCCGATCCGCTGCTGGACAGTTACATCGATGCAGAGGCCGAGCCGGAACCGCGCAAGGTGGAAAGCCGGTTGGCGCTGGCCGATGTGGAGTGGCCGGTGATGCCCGATCCTGCCGCGTTGTCCGGGCAGGGCCGCGAAATGCAGGTCAGCCTCCTGGCCGACGGGCAGCGGCAGGTGCAGATCCGTACGCCGGACAGCAGCGACCAGCAGACCTACACCTTTGCTCAGACGCCGTGCTGGACGCTGGTCAAGCGTGAGGACGAGTCGATCTGAAGCCTGATCCGGCACAGGCGCGGCGGGCCAGTGACTGCTAGTCTCGATCCCTGGTCCAGGCAGGGAGACGCCGATGCAGGCTTTCAGGAAGCACGCCACCACCGCCGTCGCCGCCGTATTGGCGATAGCCCACTTCAGCGGCGCCCAGGCACAGCCGGCGCATGCCGATGATCGCGCCTACTTCGCCAATGCCACCGCCGAACAGGCCGCGCGTGACGCGCTGGGCAAGCGCGTCGAGGCCCTGCAGCAGGCGTCCACCCTTGCACCCGCGGAACGCTTCCGGCAGGCCGAGATACTGGAGGCGCAGTGCCTGCGCCATCACGGCTACCTGCACCTGCAGGCCGCCCGCACTGCGCGTGATCAGCGTCCGGCGCAGGCGCTGGATCAGGTGACGGGGCTGTGCAGCCGCATTGCCCGCAGCGGCCGCGCCGCTCTGCGCGAGGCGCCCGCAGATGCGCCGTGGGCAGCGCCCTATGCCTTCCTGCGCGCACGCGCGTTGAAGGAGTCCGCCACCCCGGCCAACGCCGCGCTGGATGAGGCCGTGGAGGCACTGGCCGATCCGGCGCTCGACAGCTTCGCGCGCCTGCGCGGGCAGATCCTGCGCAGTGCCGAGTACCCGCAGATCGAGCACGGCGGCCGGCACTGGGACACGGGGCGCGACAAGCAGGCGCTGGCCCAGCAGCCCGACCGCGCGCTGCGCGAGGCCGGCTGGAAGGGCTATTGGCAGGGGCTGCACTCGCGCCGTGAGCCGATGGCTTCGGTGCTGCTGGGGCTGGTGCAGGTGAATGATGCTGCCGCACGTCTGCAGGGCGATGGCTCGGCACCGGCGCACGGCTACCAGCGCATGGGCCTGGATACCGCCGTAGTGGATGCAACGCTGGTGGCCATCGAACAGCACGCGGGTGACCGCCGCGCCTACCAGGAGATGCTGCTGCACCACGCTGCGCGATCGGGCATCGCTGCGCCGCAGATCTGGGATACCACGGTGCCCGATGCCGGCTACACGCCCCCGGTGCTGACGCTGGCGCAGCTGCGCGACAACGCCGCCGATGCCATGCAGCACCTGGGGCCGGCGTACGTCGCCGAACTGCGCGCACTGCTCGATCCGGCCAACCAGCGTATGGATCTGGCCACCGAACGCGGTGACCGCAGCCAGGACGCGTTCCCGGTGAGCGCTCCCGGTGTGCCGGCAATGCTGTTTGTTGGCGTGCGCCGTGGCGATCTGGACAGCGATGTGGAAATTGCGCATGAAGCTGGCCATGCCATGCATGGCGAGTGGATGCAGCGCGGTCATGCGTCGCCGCTGCAGCGCAATGGCAGCCCGTGGCTGACCGAAGCGTTCGCGATCTACAACGAGCTGCGCTTCCGCGACCAGCTGTACCAGCAGGCACAGGACCCGCGGGCCAAGGCCTATTACCTGAAGTCGCTGCTGGACGACATGGTGCTGCAGCTGTTCACCTCTTCCGAGGAAGCGCAGCTGGAGCAGTCGATCTACCAGGGTGTTGCCGCCGGCACGCTGGGCACCGCCGACGACCTGGACGCGCTGACCGGGCAGGTGCTGGCGCGCTTCGGCCAGCAACCTGAGCGCTACCCTCAGCTGCGCAACACCTGGATCGGCAAGCGCCTGATGTATGAAGACCCGAACTATCTGGTGAACTACCTGTACGCAGGGCTGCTGGCCGTGCAGCTGTACGTGCAGGACCAGCGTGACCCCGAAGGCTTCCGTGAGCGCTATCTTGCCGTGCTTGGCGAGGGCTTTGATCGCGCACCGAACGCGCAGGTGGCGCAACTGCTGGGGCACGCGCCCGACTGGGCGGCGCTGGTGGATGCCGACCTGCAGGTGTTCAACCAGACGGCGGCACAGCTTCAAGCGCTGCATGCGCGGATCGAGGCAGGGCAGGGTACGTGAGCATGCTGCGCGCAGGACAGCAGACCGCAGCCAGGACGTGGCTGTTGTTGCTGCTGTGCCTGCTGCCGATGGCGGCACTGGCGGCAATCCCGGTCCCCGCGCTGGACGATCCCGTGGTGGACACTGCCAACGCGCTGTCCGCTGAAACCCGCGCCACCCTGCGCAGGCAGGCACTGCAGCTGCAGGTGCAGAAAGGTGCGCAGCTGCAGGTGCTGGTGGTACCCAGCGTAGGCAACGAGGGCATCGAGGCCTACGCACAGCGGGTGTTCGATCAGTGGCAGCTGGGTCGCGCCGGTGTCGACGACGGTGTGTTGTTGCTGGTGGCGGTACAGGACCGCCGCGTACGCATCCAGACCGGCTATGGCCTGGAAGGTGCGCTGCCGGACGCGTACGCCGCTCGCATCATCGACAACGCGATCGTACCGCGCTTCCGTGAGGGCGATTTCGATCAGGGCGTGCTTGATGGCACGACGATCATGGTGGCGCTGATCGAAGGCGAGGACCTGCCTGCATGGGAAGCGCCGCCGGCCAGCAATGTGCTGCCTGCGGACTGGCGCCGCGCAGACTCGGTGGTGGCGTTGACCCTGCTGGCCGGCTTCCTGGCCGGGCTGTGGCGCTCGCCGCCGCCCCTCCCGCCAGCGAAGACCGAGGACGATTTCAGCGGAAGCCGTCGGGAGCGGCGGCGCAAGGCACTGGCCGCCAATGCGTCGGCACCGAGGCCGAGCTGGCCGACCTTGCCGGCCTGGGGGCGTCCGATGCTGCTGACAGCGGTGGTTGCCGCAGGGGTGCTGTCCGTGGCGTTGCTGTTGCCACGCCACCTGCTGGCGGGCCTGTGCTTCGTGATGGCGCTGGGCGTGCCGGTGGCGGCCCTGCTCGGCTGGTGCTGGCGTCGCAGCCGCGGGGTGCGCATCGTCCTGTGCGGCATGCTGGTACTCAGCATGGTCTTGCTGGTACAGGCGCTGCTTCGTGGCCAGCTGCCACCGAGCCTGGCCCGGCACCTGCTGCTGCAGGCCGCCGCGGGTGTTGTCACCCTGATGGTGTTCCTGCTGGTGCAGGCCTGTCGCGCACGCTGGAAGAAGAACCGCAGCAGCTTCGTCGTGCGCATGACGGTGCTGGTGCTGTTGACCCTCGGTTATGTCGGGGGCGCGTTGCTGGCGATCCATCGTGCCGAAGGTGACGATCCACGGCTGCTGGCGATGATCGTGTCAGGTGTGTGTGGCGTGCTGCTGTACTTCGTAGGGTTGTTCACCATGTTGCCGGGCGAGCGCGCACGTGGCCGGGTTTCGTCACGCCGCGAACGCAGCGCGTCCAGTTCGTCATCCAGCAGTTCGTCGTCGAGCAGCTCCGGCAGCTGGTCCGGAGGCGGTGGCCGCAGCGGCGGAGGCGGCGCGTCCGGCAGCTGGTAGCTCAGATCGCCTGTACCCGCCAGCCGAGTGCAGCGTCCTCCACAACGCCCGGGCCGGCCACGTCGCCGACCTGCAGCAACAGGCCCTGTGCATTGGGCAGGTCCTTCTGCTCGGGGAACCAGCGCCGGTCCGCAGCGACCACGATCAGCAGGCCCTCGTCGTCGCCCATCGGCGCGAACTGCGGCGAAGGCAGGCTGATCGGTTGCAGGCCGAACCGCAGGCTGGACTGTTCGCGCACAGCGTCGACATCGTGGCTGGGCAGGCCGACCTCGCTCAGGCAGGTCAGTTCGCCGCCGTGGAAGGCGCCCTGATGCGTACTGTCGGGCAAGCGGCGGCGCCCGATCAGTTCCAGGATCAAGCCATCGGGGCCGGTAAAGTACACCGACTGCGACTGCCAGCTGCTTTCCAGCGCGAAGTAATCCAGCCCGGCCGGATTGCGCTGCAGTGGCGTGCGTTCACGCAACCAGGTCATTGCCTCGCCGAAGCGGTTGTCCGGTACGTTGAAGGCCAGGTGCACGCCTCCGACCGGACGTCCTTCACTGGGCTGCAGTTCGATCGTGCTCCAGCCGATGTGCACATGGATGCCGACCACGCGCTGCTGCAGCACATCGCGGAAGTAGCTGGCCACGGCACCGACGTCGGATACCGGCAGAGTGAGGTGCAGCAGGCGCATGATCGATCCTCCGTGGACACCTCCACTGTAGCGCCGGGCGCAGCGCGGTGGCCACTAGCGCAGTGAGTGGTCGAAGAACCGTATCGCTGCGTCCACTGCCTGCGCGTGGGTCTGTGCCTTTGGCACCGACGTAGTGCACAGCTCCTGCAGCCGCTGCTGCCCGGTCGCGGTGCACGCGGCCAGGAAATCATAGTGGCCCACATCGGCCAAGCGCTGCAGTTCCGCGCCCGGAATCAGGGCCCCGGCGGCCGCGCCATTGGTCTGTGGCGGCGCAACCGTGTCAGCCTCACCCAGCACGATCGACACGGGCAGCCGCAACGAGGACAGCTGCTCGGGCGCGAAGGCCTGGATGATTGCCGGAGCCAGCAGGAATGCCGCCCGCACGCCGGGGATCGCGCGCGCGTCGTTGGCCTGCGAGATCCATGGCGCCAGTGCGGGAGAGGCCGCAGCGGCAACGCGCGCTTCCATTGAGTGCGTTGCGGCTTCCTGTTGAGGCCGGCAGACGCCGTCATCCGGGTGTGCGCGGCAGAAGGCCAGCAGTCGCTGCAGGTCCGGTCGTGCACCGGCTGCGAGCAGCGCGGTGTAGCCGCCGGCCGAGAACCCGGCAACACCCAGGCGTTCAGGATCAACATGTGGGCCCAGCACTGGATCGGCCCGCACGGCCGCCAGCGCGGCGCACAGGTCATCCGCACGCAACCAGCTCAGGATGCTGCCGGGCAGGGTCATCTCGTCCACGCCGTTGTTGCCTGGATGATCGACCGCGATCACCAGATACCCGGCCCGCGCCAGCGCAGTGCCCAGCCAGCCCATCATGCGCGCACTGCCGCCGTTGCCGTGCGAGAGCAGCAGCGTTGGCAGGCGATCACCCGCGACGGGAGCCTCCATCGCGGCACGTCCGACGTCGAACAGCGGCGCGTCGGGCGGGCCGATGGTCAGCGCGGTTTCCCGGCTGCCGGCCAGCGCTGGGTACCAGACCGTGTAGCGCAGCGCGTCGTGGTGCTGCGCATCGCGCACAGCCGCGCTGGCCACCGTGGTGGCGCCGTGGCGCTCGCCGGCCGCCCGCGTCTCGCTGGCATCGGCCACGGCAGTGGAGACCATGAGGATCATTCCCAGCACAGCGGCCATCATGCGCATCTTCAGTTCCTTGTCAGTTGGGACGTTCGTCGACTGGCAGCCAGATCTCCACGCCGCCGTTGCCGGTGTGCTCATCGAATCGGGCGTCGTAGCGTTCCAGATCCGGTGCATCGGCAAGGCTGAGGTTGGAAGCAGGAAGATAATGATCCAGCAGCCAGAACCAGGTCGAGCGGATGGTCGAGATGTGCGCGCCGTGCCAGGCCACCAGATAGCGACGCGGCGGAATGTGCACACTTTGCCAGTGCGCAGGCACGCTCGGCACCACGCTTGCCGGCAGTGCGGCGATGTAATCGAAGCCGCCATCGTCGTCGCTGTTGCAGCACACACCGAAGCTGATCGGTGCCGGCTTCGGCCATTCGCGGTTGAGCTGCGCCCATTGGCCGGGAATCGCGCCGCCACTGTCGCGGGTATGCCGCATGCCGATGCCCACCACCTGGAAAGCGGGCGTGTCGAGCAGCCGCGGCGCTTCACCGCAGGGCACCGGCGCATCATCCACGCGGATCGCCTGTACCAGCGCCAGCCCATCGGTGCCCTGTTCGCGTACGCGCTCCGGCGTCTGCCCGAACTGTTCACTGAAGGCGCGGGTGAACGCGGCATGGGTGGTATAGCCGGCCCCCAGCGCGACCTGCAGGATGTCGCCCGCGCCGTTCGCCAACCGCTGCGCGGCAGCGGTCAGGCGCCGTCCCCGCAGATAGCGCACCACCGAGGTGCCAGTGCGGGCCTGGAACAGGCGTGACAGATGGAACGGCGACAGCCCCGCTGCGGTGGCGATATCGGCCAGCGCCAATGGCCGGTCCGCATGGGTTTCGATGTACCACAACGCCTTGCCCGCCGCGCTCATCTGCCTTTCCCCGAATCCAATGCCGGCACAGTAGCGGATCGGCAGGCGCGGCGCTTAGCAGTTCTTGCGCCTGTGCGGCATCAAGCTGTCGTACTGACGTCATGCCTCCTTCACAGATCGGGCCGAGACTGCGCGCCTTGTCCAGGCCTGTTGTGTGCGCACAGGTGCTGGCCCTGTCGCGTCCTCCCGGAGCCCTGCCGTGCATCGTTCGAAGCTTTCGCGTTCCATCCTCCTTGCCCTTTCCATGGCCAGCGCAGGAGGCGCGATCGCAGCGGAGGCCGATGCGGTCGATACCGCAGGCGGCAGCCGCGCCGCACCCACCCAGCTCGACGCGATGCTGGTCACCGGCACCCGCGCCTCCAACCGCACCCAGTTCGAAACGCTGGCGCCGGTGGACGTGTTCACCAAGGAAGACATCACGTCCGTTCAATCCACCGACCTGAAGGACGTGCTGGCCCAGCTGGTGCCGTCGTTCGTGGTACAGCGTCTGCCGATGGCGGACGGCCAGGTGTTCGTGCGCCCGGCGACCCTGCGTGGCCTGTCACCGGACCAGACCCTGGTGCTGGTCAATGGTCGCCGCTTCCACCGCAGCGCGCTGCTCGGCAACCGTGGTGCGCAGGCAGCCGACCTGGCACAGATCCCGACCAGTGCGATCAAGCGCATCGAAGTGCTGCGCGACGGCGCATCGGCACAGTACGGCTCGGATGCCATCGCCGGTGTCATCAACATCATTCTTGAGGATGGCCCGGGCACCGAGATCACCGCCGGTTATTCGCAGTACGCGCAGGGTGACGGTGCGTCGCGGGACTTCAGTGCGCGCACCGGCTGGTCGCTGGGCGACTACGGCAGCCTGGTGCTGTTCGCCGAATCGTCCAACTCCGATGCCACCTCGCGCACCCGCCAGCGCCCGGATGCCATTGCGTTCCAGGCCGCGCATCCGGAGCTGGAGGTGCCCAACCCGGTACAGCGCTGGGGCCAACCGGAACTGGAAAGCCGCCGCGTCGGCTTCAACGTGAAGGCCAATGCCAGCGAGACGCTGGAGCTCTATGCCTTCGGCCTATACAGCCACAGTGATGGCGTCAGCGATTTCAACTGGCGCAACCCCGATACCACCACCGGCGCCTACCGCACCACCCCGATCTTCCCAGGCTGGAACCTGCGTTCGCTGTACCCGGTGGGCTTCAGCCCGCAGTACGGCAACGTGCAGAACGACCTGCAGCTGGTCGGCGGCCTGCGCGGTGAGATCACGCCCAAGCTGCGCTGGGATGTCAGTGCTTCGTATGGCCGTAACGCGATCGACTACAGCCTGAAGAACTCGATCAATGCCTCGCTCGGCCCGGCCAGCCCGACCGCGTTCGACCTCGGCCGCCTGACCCAGACCGAGAAGAACGCCAACGCCGACTTCAACTACGAGTGGGATGTGGGCGCACTGTCCAAGCCGATCAATGTCGCCTTCGGTGGCGAATTCCGGCAGGAAACCTACCAGGTCCGCGCCGGTGATCCGGCCTCGTACGCAGTCGGCCCGGGCGCGGCCGCGGGCCTGGAGGCCAACTCCAATGGCGCGCCGGGCTTCTCGGCCAGCCAGGCCGGGCAGTGGAGCCAGCGCAGCAAGGCGGCCTACGTGGATATGGAAGTGCCGCTGGGCGAGCGCTGGAGCATCGGCGCGGCCAGCCGCTACGAGGATTTTTCCAGCTTCGGCAGCACGCTGGACGGCAAGCTGTCGGCGCGTTTCGCGATCACCCCGGACGTGGCCCTGCGCGGTACCGTGTCCACCGGCTTCCGTGCGCCGACGCCCGCGCAGCTCAACACCACCAGCACCAGCCAGGGCCTGGACACGCGCACGCTGCAGATCTTCACCAGTGGCCGCCTGTCGCCGAACGATCCGCTGGCGCAGCTGCTTGGGGCCAAGCCGTTGAAGCCCGAAGAATCGCGCACCGCCTCGCTGGGCCTGACCTGGCGCACCGACCTGGGCCTGTCCGGTTCGGTGGACGTCTACCAGATCAAGCTCACCGACCGCTTCAGCCAGTCGGCCAGCTTCGCCATTCCGGCCGGTACGCCCAACCCGCTGGGCTACACCTCGGTGAACTACTTCACCAACGACTTCGACACCACCACCACCGGCGTGGACGTGGTCGGCAACTACCTGCGCGACCTCGGCGGGGGCCGCATGACGCTGACCCTGGCCTACAACTACAACCGCACCCGCGTGGACAACGGCAGCACCTCGGTGGCCACCAACGAAACCCAGCGCGTGCTGTTTGAAGACCGCCTGCCCGAGCACAAGGGCAGCCTCACCGGCAGCTGGGATATCGGCGCCTGGTCGCTGATGGCGCGCATGCGCTACTACGGTGCCTGGACCGACGCCAGCGGCAATGCGGTGGGCGACATCTACCAGCGTTTCGGCGCGATGAGTTTCCTCGACCTCGCGGTGGGCTATCGCATCAACGAGCACCACAGCCTGCGCGTCGGCGCCGACAACGTACTGGATCGCTACCCGGATGAGGCCGTGTTCCAGGCCAGCCGCGGCCTGATCTACTCGCGTAATGCACCGTATGACACCGACGGTGCCAACCTGTACGCACAGTACCGGTTGAGCTTCTGATGGACCCGACCCGTCGCTCCCTGTTGCGTGCCGGCACCCTGCTGCCGGCCGCCGCCGCACTGTCTTCACTGCCAGCCATGGCGGCCACGCGTTACGCTGCGCCCATGCAGATTCCCGCAACGACCGTGGCGCCGGACGTGCTGGCCCACGATGAAGGCTATTGGGCCGCCGTGGCCAGCCACTTCGACATCACCGATGAAGTGAACCACCTGGAGAACGGCTACTGGGGCGCGATGGGCCGCGAGACGCTGGCCAGCTACCAGCGCCATACCGCTGAAGTGAACCGCGGCAACGCCTGGTACGGCCGCCGTGAATTCCCGGCGCAGTACATGGCGGTGCAGCGGCAGGTGGCCGAACTCCTGGGCGTGGGCGCCGACGAGATCGCACTGACCCGCGGCGCCACCGAGGCGATGCTGGCGTTGATCGGCGGCTACAACCGCCTGCAGCCTGGCGACCAGGTGCTGTATGCCGACATCGACTACGACAGCATGATCGGCGCGATGCGCTGGCTGCAGCAGCGTCGCGGCGTGCAGGTCGAGCGTATCGCGCTGCCGGCGGTGCCGGACCACGCGCAGATCCTGCAGGCCTACGAGGCCGCATTCGCGCGGCTGCCACGCCTGAAACTGGTCTTGCTGACCCAGGTCAGCCATCGCCACGGGCTGGTGCTGCCGGTGGCGGAGATCGCCGAGCGTGCACGCGCACGCGGTATCGACGTGATCGTCGATGCGGCCCATGGGTTTGGCCAGATCGACTACGCGGTGCCACAGCTGAAGGCCGATTTCGTCGGCATCAACCTGCACAAGTGGATCGGTGCGCCGGTCGGTGTAGGCGCGATGTACGTGCGCAGGGGTCGCGTTGCGGACCTGGACCCCTACATGGGCGAGACCGACGATGGCCGTGTCGGCAGCCGCGTGCACACCGGCACGGTCAACTTCGCGGCATACCTAGCGCTGCCGGAAGCGATCGCATTGCACCAGCGCATCGGCGTGGCCAACAAGCAGGCGCGCCTGCGCTACCTGCGCGAGCGCTGGACGGTACCTGCGCGGCAGATGGCGCATATCGAAGTGCTGTCTTCGCCGGACCCGGCGCTGGCCAGTGCATTGGCCAGTTTCCGTCTGCGCGGCCACACCTCGGTGGAACAGAACCAGGCACTGCAGAAGCGTCTGTTGGATGAACATCGGATTTTCACCACGTATCGCGATGGCCTGGAATCGGGTGCCTGTGTACGGGTGACGCCGTCGGTGTTCACCCGGCCGGAGCAGATGGATGCGCTGGCGCGGGCCCTCTCTGCCCTGGCCTGACCCTGCGCTGGTAGGTGCCAACCAAGGTTGGCATCTACCGAAGCGGGTCCCGTAGATCCACGCCCTGCGTGGATGCTCTCCGCCTACCGCTCGATCGCCGGCAACGCATCGGACAACAACAACCGGTCAATCCGCCGCAACGCGCTCTCCAGCTGCCGGCGATCCGCTGCCAGCCCCAGCGACAACCGCACGCCGTACTGGTGCGAGACCCCCGGCGGACAGAACGCCGATGACGGCGCAATCGCCAGCCCCTGCAGCTGTGCGGTACGCACCAGCGTGGCGTCGGTCCAGGGTGCCGGTATCCGGCACCAGGCATGCAGGCCCTCCGCGCGCTGCAGCAGCGACGGCGCGAGCAGGTAACGTGCCATGCGCATGCGCTCGCGTGCCTCGGCGCGTACCTGGGCCAGCAGTGACTGCGCCGAACCATCCAGCAGCAGTTGGCTGGCCAATGCCGAGACCAGCGGATGGCCCATCAGCCGCGTCGCCCGCAACGCAGCCGTCATCGCCTCGGCGTGCGCAGCGCTCGGGCACTGCACGAACGCGGTGCGCAGGCCAGGGCTGATCACCTTCGACAGCGTCGCCACATAGAACACATGGCGCGGTGCCAGCGTTGCCAGGGGTATCGGTGCATCTTCGGCAAGGTGCCAGTACGGATCATCCTCGATCGCCAGCAGGCCTTCGCTCTCCAGTACACGCGCCAGCGCCTCGCGCCGCTGCAGCGGCAGGGTCCGCGCAGTCGGGTTCTGGCAGGTGGGGTTGAGATAGACCAGCCGTGCACCGCTACTACGCGCCTGCCGCAGCAGCGCTTCAGGGCACATGCCGTGTTCGTCGCTGTCCACCGGCATCAGCCGACGCCCCAGCGCCGCTGCGGCCTGCAACAGGCCCGGATAGACCAGCGCATCGCACAGGATCGTATCGCCATCGCGGCCCTGGCTGACCAGGATCGCGGCCAACGCCACCTGCGCGCCTTCGGTCAGCAGCAGGCAGTCGTCATCCACGGCGCCCAGCATCGGCTGCAGCCAACGCGCCGCTGCGTGGCGGTCGGTCGGGTTGCCGCCGCCCAGGTGATAGGTCATCAGGTTCGGTGCGTTGCTGCGTGCAAGCACGGCGGCGGCACCACGGCGCAGCGTCTCTGCCAGCGCGTCGGCATCAGGCACCGGCGGCACGTTCATGCTCAGGTCCACCACCTGGTCGAAGCCGGCCTTGGGCGGTGCGATGAAACTGCCTTGTGGCCCGCGTGCTTCGATCAGGCCGCGCTTGCGTGCTTCATCGAACGCCCGCGTTACTGTGGTCAGGTCGACGCCGAGCTGCTGCGCCAACGCGCGCTGCGAGGGCAGGCGCTGTCCCGGTGCCAGACCACCACGGCGCACCGTGCGTTCCAGCGAATTGACGATGCGCAGGTAGATCGGGCCGCTGTGCGCGAGCACGTCCTGCACCCACTCGCGCGCTGCGACATCCGGTCGCGGCATGTACGGAGCATGTCGGGGCGTATCGTTGCTTCCAACGGCGGGAGCCTGTCCATAACCATCGGTCGGTTCGGACAGGTGACCGCCGTTGTTGTTTGCGGCGGTCGCGCCACCCAGAGCCTGTGATGTCATTGCGCGTCCTCAGCGCTTGGCCTGCCAGGGGCAGTAGCAGCCCACGGCAAGCAGTCCCTTGGGGCGCACGGTTTCGCCGCGCACCAGTCTGTCCAGCAGCGGTTCGACGAAACTGTTGGCCGAGTTGCAGACCATGCCGATGCTGTACGGGCCGGCGTAGGCCAGATGGCCCTGCCGGTCCCAGATCGCCACCGCAGGGCTGGCCGGGATGTGCTCGATGCCGTCGATGGACGGCAGGTTGATCACCTTGTTGCGCAGCGGCTCGGGCAGTTCGCCCTGCGTGCCAGGGCGACGGATCGCGTAGAAGTCGATGCCGGCGCGGTGGTACATGCTGATCAGGTAGCTCAGGTGGGCACCGGTCTCGCGGTTGCACACCCCGCAGGCCGGGTCCCAGAAATGCACCACGCGGATGCGGCCGGTATCTCCGGCCAGATCGGCCGGCAGGCGCAGCTGCGAGTCGTCGAAGACGATGGCCTGTTCGGTGAAGGTGGACTGCGCGCTGTAGCCGAAGTACTGCCACAGCGCAGCCGCCACGCCGGCCATGAACAGGCAGGCGAGGGCGATCATCGTCGGCAGCAGCCAGCGGCGACGCGGCGCGGCTGCGCCCATCAGGACGCGTCCCCGCCGAACTTGTGCACGTACTGCTTGCGCATCTCGCGGCAGGAGTCGGCCTGCGCGCGACGCTGGATCTCGCTACGCGACGGATCCTCGCTGCGCTGCATGCATTGCTCAATGGCGTGGCGTTCGGCGGCCTGCACATCCACGGACTGCGGTTGCAGGCAGACCCAGGCCAGCGCGGCCAGCATCAACACCACAAAGCCACCGCACCCGGCCATCACCAAGTGGAACTTCAGTCTCTCGGCACGCATCGATGCACGTCCCTTCATCCATACATTGCATACAAAATATCATTTTGTATGGATTGAGCGCCATGCACCCGGTTCAGACGATGGCGTTGTGGCGGGCCTCGGGGGCTTCGGACAGGATCTCGTTCAGCTTGGCCAGCGCCCCGGCGAGCGCGCCCTGGTCAACCGCGCCACCCAGCGACAGGCGGATCGCATTGCCCGGTGGCGGTTCTTCCACACTGAAGGCATCGGAGCTGGCGATGCCGAGCCCCTGCTCCTGTGCGGCCTGGATCAGCCGGTACTGGTCCAGCCGCGGTGGCAACGGCAGCCACACATGCAGGCCGGCCGGATGCGCCTGGGCACGGGCCGGCAGGTACCGGGCGGCAATGGACTGGCGCTCGCGCAGCTCCTGCTGGAAGCGCTGCACCATGTCCTGGGCCTGGCCGCTGCGGATCCACTGCGAGGCCACTGCCACCATCGACTGGGTCGGCATCAGCGCGATCGCGCGCAGGGCGTCCAGCACTGGCTCCATCGGCTCGCCGGCCGGCACCACCAGATAGGCGGTGCGCAGGCCCGGGGCCAGGCACTTGGACAGGGTGGAGATGTAATAGACCGGGCAGCCGGCATCGCGGTGGGCGGCCAGCGGCGGCGCGGCGTCACCGGCCAGCAACCAGTAGGGATCGTCTTCGATCACGGTCAGATCGTGGCGCTTCGCGATCGTCAGCAGGGCCTGCCGGCGCTGTGCCGACATCGTCGCCGTCGTCGGGTTCTGGATGGTCGGCACCAGGTACAGCAGGCGCGGGCGACGCAGCTGGCAGGCCTCTTCCAGCGCTTCAGGCAGCATGCCTTCGGCGTCCATCGCCACTGGCACCACGCCCCGCTGCAGCACGCGCGCGGCAGCCAGCAGGCCCGGGTAGGTCAGCTGCTCGGCGGCGATCAGCTCGCCCGGCTGGGTGCGGGCCAGGATCAGCGCGCACAGCGCGGTCTGCGCGCCGGGGCAGATCACCACCTGGTCGGCACCCACCGTGCCCAGGATCGGCGCCAGCCACTGCACTGCGGCGGCGCGGTCCTCGCGGGTGCCGGCGCCGACGTGGTAGCTCATCAATTCGCCCTGGCCCAGCTGCTGGCCGACGTGCTGGAAGCCGGTCTCCATGCCCTGCGCGAACGGCGCGCTGCCCAGCAGCGGCGGGATGTTCATGCTCAGGTCGACCGAGGTGCTGCGGTTGCCGGCCGACAGCGCGATGAAGGTGCCACCGGCGCCCTGGGCGTCGAGCAGGCCGGCCTGGCGCAGCTCGGCGAAGGCACGGGTGACCGTGGTCAGGTCCACGCCGACCTGCTGGGCCAGGTCACGCTGCGGCGGCAGGCGGTCGCCCGGGCGCAGCACCCCGTCATCCACCGCCTCGCGCACCTGCTGGGCAATCTGCAGGTACAGCGGGCCGGCGCCTTCGCGGAAGGGGCGAACCCAGGTGCGATTGGGGTGTTTCAGGCGGCGGCCGGCGGCAGGTGGCGTCATCGGTCAGTTTTTTCCATACGTGCAGATGCACAAGTCCATACAATGCTGTATCTTGTATGGGCTTGATTGGAGTGGTTCGCCTGCTTGTAGGCGACCTCGTACCCACAGTGTAGCCGCTCCACGCCCGGGCGCTGCGCGCAGGCGAGCCGGTCAAGCGCGCTTCTTCAACAGGGTTGACCTCCAATGAATATCTGCTGGAACCGCATCCGCCTGGCGCTGGTCGCCCTGGCCTGCGTCGGCCTGTCGGGCTGTGACTGGGTGCTGCTGGATTCGAAGGGCATGGTCGGGCTCGCCCAGCGCGACCTGATCCTGATCTGCATCGGCCTGATGCTGATCGTGGTGATACCGGCCATCGTGCTGACCTTCGTGTTCGCCTGGCGCTACCGCGCCGGCAATACCAAAGCGAAATACATGCCTGACTGGTCACACTCCACCAAGGTGGAGATCGTGGTCTGGGGCGTGCCGCTGATCATCATCGCGGTGCTGGCGGTGATCGTGTGGAAGTCGACCCACGAGCTGGACCCGTACAAGCCGCTGGACGTGGCCGGTGAGCCGCTGCACGTGGACGTGATCGCCACCGACTGGAAGTGGGTGTTCGTGTACCCGGACCTGGGCATCGCCACGGTCAACCAGCTCAACTTCCCGGCCAACCGCCCGCTGGCGTTCAACATCACCTCCAACTCGACGATGAATACCTTTTTCATCCCGCAGCTGGGTGGGCAGATCTATGCGATGGCCGGCATGCGCACGCAGCTGCACCTGA
The DNA here is from genome assembly GCF_029845105.1 of Stenotrophomonas sp. GD03654. Lineage (NCBI taxonomy): Bacteria > Pseudomonadati > Pseudomonadota > Gammaproteobacteria > Lysobacterales > Lysobacteraceae > Stenotrophomonas > Stenotrophomonas sp. GD03654. The sequence continues at coordinate 103,970 of NZ_JAOCLC010000002.1, forward strand.
TCGCCAACGAGCCCGGCCAGTTCCGCGGCATGTCGGGCAACTACAGCGGGCATGGCTTCTCGAACATGAAGTTCATCGCCACCGCCAGCAGCAACGAAGACTTCGAGCGCTGGGTGGCCGAGGTGCGCAGTGCGCCGCAGGCGCTGGATTTCAACCAGTTCAAGGCGCTGGCCGCGCCGTCGAAGAACGCACCGGTACAGCACTTCTCCAGTGTTGAACCACTGCTGTTCAAGAAGGTCATCGACCAGTTCATCGGCGTTGGTGAGAACACCGCTGCTGCGACCCCGGCGGGCGCTGCCGGCGGTGCCCAGGTTTCCCAGGAGTAACGAACATGTTGGGTAAATTGACGTGGGAGGCCGTGCCGCTGCACGAGCCGATCGTCGTGGTCACATTGGCGGCCATGGTGCTGGGTGGCCTTGCGCTGCTGGGTGCGGTGACGTACTTCAAGCTGTGGGGCCCGCTCTGGCGTGACTGGTTCACCACCGTGGACCACAAGAAGATCGGCATCATGTATGTGGTGGTGGCGCTGGTCATGCTGGTGCGTGGCTTTGCCGATGCGCTGATGATGCGCGCGCAGCTGGCGGCGGCCGGGCCGGGCAGTGACGGCTTCCTGCCACCGGAGCATTACGACCAGATCTTCACCGCGCACGGCGTGATCATGATCTTCTTCGTGGCCACCCCGTTCGTGGTCGGCCTGATGAACATCATCGTGCCGCTGCAGATCGGTGCGCGCGACATGGCGTTCCCGTTCCTCAACGCCTTCAGCTTCTGGATCTTCGTGGTCGGCGCTGCGCTGATGATGATCTCGCTGGGCGTTGGCGAATTCGCCATGACCGGTTGGGTCGCCTATCCGCCGCTGTCGGGCATCGAGTTCAGTCCAGGGGTCGGTGTCGACTACTACATCTGGGCGTTGCAGGCTTCGGGCATCGGCACATTGCTGACCGGCGTCAACCTGTTCATCACCATCCTGCGCATGCGTGCGCCGGGCATGACCCTGATGAAGATGCCGGTGTTCACCTGGACCGTGCTGGTCACCAGCGTGATCATCATCGCCGCCTTCCCGATCCTGACCGTGGCGCTGGGTGCGCTCACCCTGGACCGCTACCTGGACTTCAACTTCTACACCAACACATTGGGTGGCAACCCGATGATGTACGTGAACCTGGTGTGGGCCTGGGGCCATCCGGAGGTGTACATCCTGGTGCTGCCGGCGTTCGGCATCTTCTCCGAAGTGACCGCCACGTTCGCGCGCAAGAAGCTGTTCGGCTACAAGTCGATGGTGGGCGCCACGCTGGCGATCGGCATCCTGTCGTTCATCGTCTGGCTGCACCACTTCTTCACCATGGGCTCCGGTGCCAGCGTCAATGCCTTCTTCGGCATCATGACGATGATCATCGCCATCCCCACCGGCGTGAAGATCTTCACCTGGCTGTTCACCATGTACGGCGGCCGCGTCGAATTCAGCGTGCCGATGCTGTGGACCATCGCCTTCCTGGTCACCTTCACCATCGGTGGCATGACCGGCGTGCTGCTGGCCATTCCGGGCGCGGACTTCCTGCTGCACAACAGCCTGTTCCTGGTCGCGCACTTCCACAACACCATCATCGGCGGCGCGCTGTTCGGCTACCTGGCCGGCTTCGCCTACTGGTTCCCGAAGGTGTTCGGCTTCACCCTCAACGAGCGCCTGGGCAAGTGGTCGTTCGCCTGCTGGGTGATCGGTTTCTACCTGGCCTTCATGCCGCTGTACATGCTGGGTTTCATGGGCATGACCCGCCGCATGAACCAGTACGACAACCCGGCGTGGACGCCGTACCTGATCGCCGCCTTCATCGGCGCGCTGTTCGTGTTCGCGGGCATCATCCTGATGCTGGTGCAGATCTACGTGAGCGTTCGCGACCGCAAGCGCAACCTGGACCTGACCGGCGACCCGTGGAATGCACGCACGCTGGAATGGGCCACGCCGTCGCCGCCGCCGTTCTACAACTTCGCCGTGGTGCCCAAGGCCGATGAGCTGGACGCCTTCCACGAAGCAAAGAAGCGCGGCCTGCCGCCGCCGCCGAAGAAGTACGCACCGATCCACATGCCGAAGAACACCGGCGTGCCGCTGATCCTCAACATCTGGATCCTGGTGCTGTGCTTCGCCCTGGTCTGGCACATCTGGTGGATGGCCGCGGCCAGCTTCATCGCGATGATCGTCACCCTGATCGTCCGGTCCTACGACGAGGACGTGGACTACTACGTCAGTTCCGAAGAGGTGGCGCGCACCGAAGCGGCCAGCCTTGCCAAGCTGAAGGAGGTACGCGCATGAACCTGTTGACCCGCCCCGAGCTGGCCAGCGACACGCAGGCGCACGAGGACCACCACGAACACGACCATGGCCACGAGCAGGGCGGCATGAAGGTCTTCGGCATGTGGGTCTACCTCATGTCCGACCTGGTGCTGTTCGGTTCGCTGTTCGCCTCGTACGCGGTGCTCAGCACCGCCTACGCCGGTGGCCCCACCGGCAAGGACCTGTTCTCGCTGCCGTTCGTGATGGCCGAGACCTTCCTGCTGCTGGTCTCCAGCATCACCTACGGCCAGGCCGTACTGGCGATGCATCGCCACGACACCTCGGCGGTGCTGCGCTGGCTGGGCGTGACCTTCGTGCTCGGTGCCTCGTTCATCGGCATGGAGATCTACGAGTTCTCGCACCTGATCCACGAAGGCGCAGGCCCCAGCACCAGTGCCTACCTGTCGGCGTTCTTCGCGCTGGTCGCCACCCACGGCCTGCACGTGGCCAGCGGCCTGATCTGGATGGCGGTGGTCATGCACCAGGTCTACCGCCGTGGCCTGACCCCGACCAACATCACCCGTGTGTCGTGCCTGAGCCTGTTCTGGCACTTCCTGGACCTGGTGTGGATCTGCGTCTTCACCTTCGTCTATCTGATTGGAGCCTTCTGACATGGCCCACGTCGAAACTTCGCGCGCAGGCAATGCGCACGGCTCCACCAAGTCCTACCTGATCGGCTTCGTGCTGTGCGCGCTGCTGACCGTGGTGCCGTTCGCACTGGTGATGAACCCGGTGCTGTCGCGCCCGCTCACGCTGTTCCTGCTGGTCGGCTTCGCGGTGGCGCAGATCCTGGTGCAGCTGGTCTATTTCCTGCACATGGACCGCAAGTCCGAAGGTGGCTGGAACCTGGCCAGCTTCGTGTTCACCCTGGTGATCCTGTGCATCATCGTCGCGTTGTCGGTGTGGATCATCTGGAGCATGCACTACCACATGATGATCAACTGAGCCTGCGAACCGTGAAAGGCATTGCGTTCCCCCATCGTGGCCTGCGGCTGGCCGCAGGCCTGCTGCTCGGCCTGCTGGCTGGCTGCAGCGCGCAGTCGCGCATGGACTTCTACTCCAAGGACATCGCCTGCGAAGAACTTGGCCAGCAGTGGTCGATGCCCGACAGCCACGGCACCGTGCGCGGCCCGAAGGACCTGCAGGGGCAGGTGACCTATCTGTTCTTCGGTTTCACCAGCTGCCCGGACGTGTGCCCGACCACGATGGTCGAGCTGAGCCAGGTGAAGCACCTGATGGGCAAGGATGCCGACCAGCTGCAGGTGGTGTTCGTCAGCGTCGATCCCGCACGCGACACGCCCGAAGTCGCCCGCACCTATGTGGAAGCGTTCGACCCCAAGGCGATCGCGCTGGTCGGCAACGAAACGCAGCTGGCGGCGATGGCCAGCGACTTCAAGGCGTTCTACGAGAAGGAGCCCGGCCAGGTACCGGATACCTACACCATGAGCCACATCGCGGGCGGTTACGTGTTCGACCGCCAGGGCCGCCTGCGCCTGTTCGCGCCGTATGGCATGCCGGTGGAAAAGCTGTTCTCGGACGTGCAGCGCCTGCTGCTCGAACCTGGTCATCCGGCCGCCGGCAACGACGCACTGGCCAGCTGCAGCCTCAAGCACAGCGACACACTCGCCGCGCGCTGACGTCACCTCCACCGCGGTGGGTGCCGAGCGTTGGTCGACACGTGATGCATGAATCCGGTGGGTGCCGACCGTTGGTCGGCACACCCTGACATCAATCCCCGGCCGGCCAGGACAGCCAACCGGCCGGGGCACCACTCAACGCTTTACTTGGTCTCTTCCCACTGCACCACGTCCGGCTCGGTCGCGCGGATACCGGCGGTGGACAGCAGCTTGGTGGTCGCATCCAGCGCCGCGTTCACCGACGGGTACTCCACGATGGCCTGGCCCGAAGCCTTCGACACCTTCACCACGGTGCCGCCGGTGGCGGTAGCCGCACGCTGGGCCGATGCTGCATCTGTGAAGAACACCTTGACTCGCGAGGTCGCCACCACCGGCGCTCCGTCACGGGAGACGGCCGCCGCGAACTTGCCGGCACCGGCATCAGCAGGCGCGGCCGCTGCGCCATCCAGCGAACGCTTGGCACGCGAGCTGGCGGTCGCCGCCGCCTGCGGGGTGATGGTGAACTGACCGCCGCTGGCCTGCTTCACGGTGGTCGAGGGAGACAGCTGGAAGCGCGTGCCGCCCACATCGAACGAGCGGCCGGTAGCGGACGCCTTCAGTTCCTGCGCATCCACGGTCGACAGGGTCCTGGCTGGAGGGGTCTGCCCCGAGCTCTGTGCCCAGGCAGGGGAGGTCATCGCCGCGAAGGCGAGCGTGCTCAACAGAATGGTGGTCTTCATCATCAGTGCCCCAGAACGCGGATCTTGAAGAATTCGAGGTTGCCACGCGATGCAGCGGTCGCGGCCTGCCCCATGTCGGTCACTTCCAGCGTCCAGGTGCCGCTGGCATTCTCATCCAGGAAGGCATTGCTGGACAGCAGGTCCCAACTGGTGAAGTTGCTCTGCGCGCCGCCCGTGCCCGAACCGATCGCGGTGAACGCCGGTTGCACCACGCTGCGAGTGCCGCTGGGCGACACCAGCACGAACTGCAGTTGGCGCGTGTTGCGGTGGGTGACCCGGAAGCCCAGCTGCACGCTTTCGATGTTGCGCGCGCCATTGGCCAACTGGAAGGTCAGGCGTGCGGCGGCGGCCGAGGTGTTGCCGATGGCCACGGTGCGCGTGGTGTTGCGCCAGCCGCTGTCGACCAGCGGTCCCAGCGACTGGAAGTTCTCGGCGACCTGCACTGCACGCGCAGCGTTGACCACACCGAAGCCGTACCAGTTGCTGTAGGCGCGGTTGGCCGCATTCACCGTCCAGCCTGGCACCAGCGTGCGCCCATCGGCCAGCGTCACCGCCGGCTGGTTCGGGTGGTTGCGGGTGGCGGTGGTGGCCAGGATGTACTTCACATCGCGATAGGACAGGTTCGGATTGGCTTCCAGCACCAGTGCCGCCACGCCCGAGACCATCGGCGCTGACGCCGAGGTGCCGTTCATCTTGGCGGTGTAGTTGCAGGTGCTGTCGATGGCCGACAGGTTGCTGTCCAGGGTGTTCTGGCGGTTGGTGTTCTTGTTGCTGCCCTGCGCGCACCCGGTCACGTCGGTGGTGACGATGGCCGGGTCGTAGGCGCGCGCCACCAGGCCGGGGGCGTACTGTGCCTGCAGGCCGTACTCGCCGCCAAAGGCCGACACCCACAGGGCCGAGCCGGTGGAGGAGTACGACGAGCGCACGCCATCGGCGCGCACCGCGCCTACGGTGATCACGTTGAACAGGTTGTTGCGCGGATCGCGTCCGGCGGGGACGCAGCCGGTGTTGCGGTTCTTGGTGTCGGTGGTGCAGACATCCTGGGTCTGGCTGATCGAGGCATTGTTGAAGTTGTTGCCCGCCGACTTCACGTAGATGCCGCCGCGGCCACCGCGCGTACCCGACAGTGCCTGCTCATACGAACGAATCGTGTTTTCGCTGTACGCCAGCGGCAGGTTCGGATTGCCCGGGCCGGCACCCCAGCTGTTGTTGAACACCTGCACGTCGGCCGACTCCGCGCCGTCCCACCAGGCGTACTCGATGTTGCTCTGCTGGTTGCCCAGGGCTGAGCGCGAAATCGGGTTGAAGCCCTTCAGCGTCGCCGCCGGCGCCACACCGCGTACGCCCAGGTTGTTGGCGCCCACCGCGCCAGCAATGCCGCCGACCATGGTGCCGTGGTTGTCGACATCCGGGTTGGTCGGGGTGGGGTTGTTCGAGCCATTGGTGAAGTTCTTGCCGGCTACAGCGGCCACGTTGGCCGCCAGGTCCGGATGGGCGATCTGCAGGCCATCATCGACGATGGCGATGGTGACGCCCTGGCCACGGATGCCATTGCGGAACAGACCATCCACGTTCAGGTCGTTGCCGGCCACCGGCAGTGTGTCGGCCGGGACCGTCTGCCCGGTATTGAGCAGGTGCCACTGGATTGCCGCCAGTGGATCGGCCTGTTGGGCCTGGGCGGTGACGGCCAGGCTGCCCAGTACCAGCGCAGTGGCGAGGGCCAGGCGCGCGGAGCGCGGTGGCGCGGTGCGTTGCGTGTGTCGCTTCATACACGAATCCTTCTGTTGTGAATCGGCATGGCAGGACGGCGGGGCGGATCTGCCCCATCGCAACGAGCCAAACGCGACACAACGAAGAACTCCCTACCTCTTCACACAAGCAATCTGCAGATGTGCCAATTGCGTCACAAACGCTTATGCCGTGGGGTAATGACGGCTGCAGCGGCCCGCATCTGGTAGGTGCCAACCTTGGTTGGCACGCGTATCCACGCATGGCGCGAATCTACCCAGCATCATCGCGCGCCCTCACATCGCACTGTGCTACTACAGCCTGTGCACCCTTCCGCATCGGAGCACGATGATGGTCAACCCTCTGGCCCAGGCCCATCGCGGCCTCGGCACCACGCTGTTCAGCCTGTTGAACCCGATACCCTTCGGCTTCTTCGTCGGTGCCCTGATCTTCGACGCGATCTATCTCAACAGCGCCGAGGTGATGTGGGGCAAGGCCGCGGCCTGGCTGATCACGTTCGGCCTGCTGATCGCCATCGTGCCGCGCCTGATCAACCTGTTCGCGGTCTGGCGCCGCAACGGCACGGCCACCCGCATCGACCGCATCGATTTCTTCCTCAATCTGGTCGCCGTGGTGCTGGCCATCTGGAACGCCTTCGTGCACAGCCGCGACGCCTATGCCGTCGCGGTGCCGGGCACGATCCTGTCGGCGCTGACCGTGGCCCTGATCGCCCTGGGCCTGATCCTGCTGTCACTGCAGCCGCCGGTGCTGCAGGGAGGTCGTCATGGCTAAGCACATCCTGCCCACCGTCGCCGCGCTGGCGGTGGCCGTCACCCTGTCGGCCTGCGCGGGCAAGGCCGAATACCACCCCACCGACCAGTCGGGACCGCAGCCACCACTGCCCAAGCCGGCCAACTTCCTGATGCCGCCGATGCAGGTGCCCAAGGGCGTGGGCTGGGCCGACGGCCAGGCCCCCACGGTGGCCGAAGGCCTGAAGATCGAGCGCATCGCCGCCAACCTGCAGCATCCGCGGCGGCTGCTGACGCTGCCCAACGGCGATGTGCTGGTGGTGGAGGGCAATGGCCCCGGCGAAGAGGCGGTCACCACGCCCAAGCAGTGGATCGCCGGCAAGGTGAAGGCGCGCTCGGGCAAGGCCGGCAAGGGCGGCAACCGGGTCACCCTGCTGCGCCGCACGCCGGGAACGAACACCTGGACCCAGCACGTCTACATCGAAGGCCTGCACTCGCCGTTCGGCATCCAGTTGATCGGTGACACGCTGTACGTGGCCAACACCGGCAACATCATGCAGTACCACTACGTGCCCGGCGAAACCCGCATGTCCGACAAGGGCCGCGAGTTCACCGACCTGCCCAGCACCATCAACCACCACTGGACCAAGGAACTGCTGGCCAGCCGCGATGGCAGCAAGTTGTACGTGGGCGTGGGGTCCAACAGCAACATCACTGAAAATGGCCTGGCCGTCGAATACCGCCGCGCGGTGGTGCTGGAGGTGGACGTAGCCACCCGTGGCAGCCGCATCTTTGCGTCCGGTATCCGTAACCCGACCGGGCTGGACTGGGAGCCGAGCACCGGCACGTTGTGGGCGGTAGCGAACGAACGCGATGAGATCGGTGCTGACCTGGTACCTGATTACCTCACTTCGGTGAAGGAGGATGGCTTCTACGGCTGGCCCTACAGCTACTACGGCCAGCACGTGGACGAGCGCGTGCAGCCGCAGCGGCCGGACCTGGTGGCCAAGGCCATTACGCCCGACTACGCCATCGGCTCGCACGTGGCACCGCTGGGCCTGCTGTTCTACACCGGCCAGGCGCTGCCGGCGCAGTACCACGGTGGTGCCTTCATCGGCGAACACGGCAGCTGGGATCGTTCACCACTGAGCGGCTACGAAGTGGTCTACGTACCGTTCAAGGGCGGCAAGCCGACCGGGCGGCCGCAGACCGTGGTCAGTGGCTTCGCCTCGAAAGACGAGAAGACGCTGATGGGCGCACCGGTGGGCATGGCGATGGATGCCGAAGGCGCGCTGCTGGTGGCCGACGACGTGGGCGACGTGGTGTGGCGGGTCTCAGCCAAGTAATTCTGTAGAGCCGAGCCCATGCTCGGCTTACGCGCGCAGCGCGGGGATTTCCGTGCACCGAACGAATGGCAGCCGAGCATGGGCTCGGCTCTACAGTTCCGCGGTACTGCTGCGGAACCCGCTGAACACCGACTCGGCAGCAAACCCCACGCCGCCCAGCAGCACGCCGAAGTACACCACCGTGGCCACCACGAAACCGTAGCCGGCTGCCACCGCCGCACCATCGCGCTGGATGAAGCCAATCGCAAACGACATCAGCGCCAGCGCCGGCAACGTGTTGCTGAAGGGAATCGGCCCAGCCGGCGCCATCAGCAGCAGGGTCGCAAACACCAGCATCAGGTTGTTCAGGCGCATCATCTTCTTCGAGCGCACCATCACCGCCAGCCGCATCGGCCGCGACAGCCGCTCCATGCGGTGCACCCATTTCAGCGCACGGCCCAGGTTGGCCTTCAGCTTGTCGGTGGCGATCTCGCGGCGCGCCAGCTTCTGCGGCACCCACAGCGGGCGGTTGCGCACCCGGCTCAGGCCGATCAGCAGGATCGAGGCGCCGAACACCGTGCTGAGCCCGGGAATCGACACGGGAATGATGAAGATGGCCGAGAGCAGGATCACGATCAGCAGCAGGCCCTCATCGCCCAGCGCGCTGAGCAGGGTGCCGACGCTCACCTGGTCGCCGGGCAGCTCGTCAATCATCTGCTCGATCTGCTGGGCCAGGGGCGCGCTGTCGTTGGTTTCGGGGGCACGGTAGGTCATGCGTCGCAAGGTTCTCCAGGGAAGGGCGGTCAGCGGGCCGTCCTGCGGTGGGGGACGCACAGGCTCCTGCAGTATCCCGGCCAACGTGGGCAAAGAGGTGAACCGGGCATGAGGGGGTAAACTGGCGTGCCCCGCATGAGTTGAACGCAATGGACATGGGCCGCAGGCAATCGACCATCGAACTGGTCGCCATCGACATGGATGGCACCCTGCTGGACCCGTCGCACCAGCTCACCCCACGCGCCAGGAAGGCCATCGCGCAGGCGCGCGCGCTGGGCGTGCACATCGTGCTGACCAGTGGCCGCCCGGTTCCGGGCCTGGCGCCGTACCTGCACGAGCTCGGCATCACCGGCAACGACGACTACTGCATCGCCTGCAATGGCGGCCTGGTGCAGCGCATCGGCACGCGCGAAACCGTGGTCGAGTATCCGCTCAGCTTCGACGACTTCCTGTTCTGCGAGCAGGTGGCCCGCGAAGTGGGCGTGCACTTCCAGGCGCTGGACAGCCAGCGCATGTACACGCCCAACCAGGACATCAGCTACTACACCGTGGCCGATTCGCATCTCTCGCGGATGCCGCTGTCCTATCGCCGCGTGGAAGACATGGACCCGTCGATGTCCTTCATCAAGCTGATGATGATCGACGAACCCGAGGTGCTGGATGCAGCCATCGCGCGCCTGCCCAGCGAACTGACCGAGCGCTTCGCAGTATTGAAGAGCGCGCCGTACTTCCTGGAAGTGTTCGACCACCGCGCCGGCAAGGGCCCGAGCCTGCAGAAGCTGGCCGAGCATCTGGGCATCGACCGCGCCAACGTGATGGCCATCGGCGACCAGGAGAACGACCTGACCATGCTGCAGTACGCCGGCACCAGCGTGGCGATGGGCAATGCCATCGATGCGGTGAAGGCGGTGGCGCGGTTTGAGACCAGCAGCAATGCCGATGAAGGCGTGGCGAGCGCCATTGAGCGTTTCGTCCTGCAGTAACCGCGCGCCCCTATGCCCCGGTAGGTGCCAACCTCATCCGCTCCGGTGGGTGCCAACCTTGGTTGGCACACGAGCACCGACCAAGGTCGGCCCCCACCACGCCGAAGCTATACCCACGTATAGCCCCCCCATCCCCATCGCCATTCGCGCTGTACCACGGTGCAATGGCGGATGCGGCAGTGCGATGCAAGAATTCCGCACGTCGAAATCACCTCATCGAATCCCACGGCAGATGATCGTCTTCGTCTGCTGACCGGCGCGCACCGCGCCGTCACCCCTCAACGCAATCGCACCGCCAGCCAGGGCGCCGACACCGGTGCTGCAACGCGCTGGGCGTGCGCCTGCGCCGCTCTCTCCCTGCACTCTGGATCTGCCCATGAACACCCCACCCACGACGCGCCTCGCCCTGGCCATCATCGCGGCCATCACCGCACCTGCGTACGCCGCAGAAACGCACGATGCCGCGCACGACTCGCCCACCACGCTCAACGCCCTGCAGGTCATCGCCACACCGCGCGGCGCGGCCGTGGCACCGACCCAGGTGGTCGGCCCCAACCGCTACATCATCAAGGCAGAAGACCTCGACGCGATGGTCACCGGCAACAACGGCCTGGCCATGCTGAAGCAGGTACCGGGCGCCAGCTACACCGCCACCGACGGGCTGGGCCTGGATATCTCCGCCACCAGCCTGTTCGTGCGCGGCTTCCGCATGAACGAAATGGGCATCACCTTCGAAGGCGTGCCGCTGAACGACAACGGCTTCCTCTCGCTTACCGGCACCAGCGTGGTGAACGTGGGCGTGCCCGATGGCATCGGCGCGATCACAGTCAGCCCCGGTGGTGCGCCGGTCAGCGTGTTCTCCAGCAGCGTCAACGGCGGCAGCCTGGAATACCGCCTGCGCGACCTGCAGGACACGCCCAGCCTGCGCGTGAAGCAGGGCGTGGGCAGCAACAACACGCTGGTCACCACCGTGTCCGGGCAGAGCGGCCAGCTCGGTGAGCATGGCCTGAAAGTGCTGGTCGACCTGCAGCGCGTGTCCGCCGACAAGTACCAGGGCGAGGGCACGCAGAACTTCCTGCGCGGCGACCTGAAGCTGCAGCAGGACGTCGCCTGGGGCGATTTCACTGTGTTCCTCTCTGACAGCAAGGCCAAGGTCTGGGGCTACAACAACATCTCCTTCGACATGATCCGCAAGCTGGGCTGGAAGGCCGACATCTTCTATCCCGATTACGCGTGGGCGTGGTACGTGGCCTCGCCGGAGAATGCGGACAAATCCTGCGGCGCCTACACCTGCGGTGAGCTGTCCGAACTGATTCCGTACGACACCGGCCAGATCACCCGCGACCGCGTGTCCTCGATCAACCATCGCTTCCAGATCACCCCGGCCCTGAGCGGCAACGTGCAGCTGTACAACGCGAACAGCCATACGCAGGCCACGCTGACCGACCCGACCGTACCGTCGCACAACGGCGCGCCATTCTCCGAACAGGTGCAGACGCCGCGCCTCAACCGGCTGGGCGGCATGGTCAACCTGCAGTTCGAGACCGGCGCGCACACCTTCACTGCCGGTTTCTGGCAGGAGAAGAGCAAGGCCGCGGCCAAGACCGAGTGGTACCAGCAGCCGCTGCTGGGTGAGGGCCCGCCGCTGAAGGCCACCGGTCCGTTCGATGTGTACGGTCCCGCGTTCAAGACCGACAACGCTTCGAGCTGGGTGACCCGCTCGCGTCAGTTCTACCTGCAGGACGATATCGTGCTGAACGACACGCTGAAGCTGGGTGTCGGCTTCAAGGCCGTGGACTTCCGCACCAGTGGTGGCGGCCTCGGTGATGCCAAGGACCGGCCGGTGAACGGCACGCTGCGCGCGAAAAGCAACTTCCTGCCGCATGTCTCGCTGTTCTGGAGCCCGACCGAATCTACCGATGCCTTCATCGACCTGGCCAACACCATGAACGGCTACCGCGTGGCCCAGCGCGGCAACATCGGCTACACCGCGTCGGCATGGACCATCAGCGACCAGGAAGAGTTCGATCGCGTGGCGGGCACGCTGCGCCCGGAGAAGAACTGGAACCTCACCGTAGGCGCGTCGCATCGCTTCGACCGGCTGACAATCACCGGCGACGTGTTCTACAACGACATCCGCAACCGCCTGCTGTCGGCCGCGATCGGCACCCAGTTCGCGCAGATCAACACCGTGCGGCTGATGCCCAAGATGCACGTGATCGGTGCTGACCTCGGCATCACCGCCGACCTGACCGACCACCTGCAGTTCTACCAGGGCGTGGCCGTGGCCCGTTCGTACTACGACAGCGATTTCGTGGTGGGTGACACGGTGTACCCGATCAAGGGCAACGCCCAGCCGGGCTACCCGCAGATCTCGCTGGTGAGTGATCTTTCCGCGCACTTCGGTGACTGGCGCTTCGGTGCCACCAGCACTTCCTACCTGCGCCAGCCCTTCACCTACGAGAACGACATCCGCGTGCCGACCTTCTGGCAGGTCAACACCTATGCCGCCTACCGCTTCGGTACGGACAGCGCCGTGCCCGGCCTGGAGCTGCGGCTGGACGTGAGCAACCTGTTCAACCGCCACAACATCGGCACCGCCACCATCGCCGGCTCGTCGTTCTCGGGGGATTACCAGACCCTGCAGCGCAGCGCGCCACGGCAGTTGATGTTCAGTACCTCGATGACCTTCTAGGTAGATCCACGCCATGCGTGGGATGCACTTGGCGGCCCCCCAGAACCCACATGGCCCCCCTTGGGCAATCAACAGGGATTTTCTGGCGGCGACGCAAGGTTCCCACAATGTTGCCGGGTCATCCTGTTGGCATGGCTCAGTACAACCCGCGAACCCCGCTGTTCGGCATCCGGGGCCCAGGACGGCCCCGGCAGGCGCTGTCCGTGGCGCCGGCGATCGACCTGCGGGCCGAATACCAGTTCTGGCAGGTCTACGAACGCGTGGTCCGCCCACTGCCCGGTGGTGGGCTGCGGCTGGCCTGGTTGGTGTGCCAGAAGGTGTACCGGGACCGGTGGCAGCACCCGGAGGACAGCGAGGCGGCGGGACTGTCACGGGTGCTGTTTGGCGGGAACATGACGGCTGACCGGGCGTCGGAGCTTGCGGAGCTCCACGCGCTGGTCAGCCGTCGGGTGGCGTTGCTGGCAAAGCGGAGTGTACTGTTCGGACGCGGCCGCTGAACCGCGAATCTGCCGAGAGTTCCGATGGTTCTTCTTCCGGGGCAGTACCGCATCTTGGCGTATCGCGGATTCCATGACCTGCCGCGAATGATGCTGGTGACCGATAGCGCATCAAAGCGCTGGGTGCTTGACTGTCCGTTCGAGGCCGAACGGGATGACTACGCGCCGGTGTATCGCATTCATGCCGTGGATGCTGATATCGCGGGGCCTTCGGAGGTATGGGAGCGTCACACTCTTGGCCTACTGCCCGACATTGGCGTCCTTCCAGTGAATAGCCTGGAGTTTGACGAGACGCGGCGCGCCTCCTTCATCCTGATGTGATCTTTCGTCATACCCCTGGCTTTCCCCGATCCAACTGCCGATACCCGATCGCCTCAGCCAGATGCGCGGTCTGGATACCCTCGCAACCCGCCAGATCGGCAATCGTGCGCGCCACGCGCAGAATCCGGTGCATCGCACGTGCGGAAAGCTGCAGGCGCTCGATGGCCTGTTCAAGCATGTCCTGATCGCTTTCGCTCAGCTTCGTGCACGCCCGCAGCGCCGCCGGCGGCAGATGCGCATTGAGCCCGCCACGCGTCTGCTGCCGGGCATGGGCGGCTTCTACCCGTGCACGTACCGCAGCACTGGGCTCACCCAGTGGCGTGCTCTCCCGCAACTCCACCGCGTCCATACGCGCCACACTGATATGCAGGTCGATACGGTCCAGCAACGGACCGGACACACGCGCACGGTAGCGGTTGATGCGTTCGTCGCTGCACAGGCAACGGTTGCTGCGGTCACCGGACCAACCGCACGGGCAGGGATTCATCGCGGCCACCAGTTGGAAGCGTGCGGGGTACTGCACGCTGCGCGCCGCGCGGGCGATGCGGATGTGGCCGGATTCCAGTGGCTCGCGCAGGGTTTCCAGCGCGCTGCGGTTCCATTCTGGGAGCTCATCAAGGAAGAGGACTCCATGGTGGGCCAGTGATATTTCACCGGGGCAGGGCGGGTTGCCCCCACCCACCAGCGCCGCCGCGCTCGCGCTGTGATGGGGCGCTCTAAAGGGCCGCTGCCGCCAACGTCTTGGGTCCAGCCCTTCGCCACTCACCGACGCAATTGCGGCAAGCTGCAGCGCCTCAGTCTCTTCGGTATCCGGCAACAGGCTGGGCAGGCGCGAGGCCAACAGTGTCTTGCCGCAGCCAGGACTACCGATCAACAACAGATGGTGCCCACCGGCAGCGGCCACTTCCAACGCGCGCCGTGCATGCGCCTGCCCGCGCACGTCGGCCAGATCGGGCAGTGGCAATGGTGTCGTGTCCACGCGCTCCACGGGTGGCAACAGGCGCGGATTGCCCAGCCCGGCGCAGCATTCCAGCAGCGTACGCGCCACACGCACATCAGCGTGCTCGGCCAACGCCGCCTCGGCGGCATTGCCCGGCGGCACCACCAGGATGCGCCCGGCATCAGCCGCCGCAATCGCGGCGGGCAGCGCACCGGCCACCGGCCGCAGTTCGCCGGTCAGGCCAAGCTCACCCAGGAACTCGTATTGCAGCAGTGACTGCGGATCGACCTGGCCACTGGCTGCCAGAATGCCCAGGGCGATGGCCAGGTCGTAACGTCCACCTTCCTTGGGCAGGTCGGCGGGCGCGAGATTCAGAGTGATGCGTCGCTGCGGAAAGTCGAAGCGCGCGCAGAGCAGCGCGGCACGCACGCGCTCGCGTGATTCGCGGACGCTGGTTTCCGCCAAGCCCACGATCTGCGTGACAGGCAGGCCGCCAGAGAGATGCACTTCCACCCGCACCAGTGGGGCATCGACCCCGGCGCGGGCACGGCTGTGGACCAGCGCCAGGCTCATGTGTGGTTTCCTGCGGAGGGGGGCTTGATGGTGCGACAGGTGTTCTGCGGGGGCTATCGGGAATTGCTGGTGGCGTGGCTAGGGGGATTCTGGAAAGGCGTGTTCAACAGCGAAGTTGGAGGGCGATATAGTGGCTCCATGCGCGCCAAGGTGGGGGCACAGAAGGCTTGCTCAGCTCTGACGCAGAGAAGTGGGTATGCGAAAGTCGATTCCGCCGTGGGCTGGGTTCCTCTCTTTCATTGGTTGCCTTTCGTTGCCCGGTCTGCGCGTGGGTGTGAGCAATGAATCCGGAGAGGCGATCTATCGGGTCAGATTGCGGGCGCTGAGAGCCAGCTGCCGGAGGGTATGAAACCGTCTGGCAAGACCGAGCCTTGGATGAGGGGGATTTCCGTGAAACGCGAGCGAATACTTCAACCTGATCATGGAGTACGCGTCGCGGAACATAAGGATAGGACCGAAGGGGCGATGATGAAGCTGAGACTACTGGCCACAGCAGTTGCGTTGGCCACCATGGTGGTGAGTATCCCTTCCAGGGCGGATGATGTCCTATACATAAACTACGCGCCAGATATGCGGTACTCAGCAAATGGTGTCGATTCCAGGTTGACCATACTTCGTGAGAAAGGTCTTTTTGGGTACGGCAACGAGTTCGGAAAACTTGAGCCTTGTCAAACTGGCGGTTCCTCGGACTGCCTTAAGGTTGACTTCATGGCGCTCTACAAGGTGCCTGATGGAGGGAAGGTTGGTGACAGGTACAAGGAGGGTGAGTTTACCTTCGACGTGGTAGAGGTCCTCTCCATTCCCATGCTGGCCGATGATCGCGAAGTTCTGAAGGTGGATGTGGAAAGGGATGGCGTCCACGCCAACTCCTTCTACTTCGATAGAAAAAGGGGAGTGATCGGCGTTGGAGTCAGGAACATCGGCAACAGCGCTATTCCGGAGTCGGTGTTCTTTCTCGAGCGAGGCAATGGCGTTTTCTCAAGTGAAGAGCGCAAGCCGGACTAAGTTGAGGCGGCCGTGAATGTCCCAGGACTGGTACGGCGTAGTTGCCTGGATCCCACTGCCGGTTGGAGGTGCTGATCGCCTCCGACCCTGACGTCGCTCCGGAGTTCCGAACCATCGATAAGATCAGCGCTTCATCGATCAGTACGGGGCAACTCAGGACGGGGGGGCATCGGGTGGCGTCGTGTTATGGACGGCCGGTCAGGGGGATTCTCGTCAATCGCGGTGCGGCGCCCCAGATAGACACCGCTGCTCATCAGGCATCGCCCCATTGAAGCGCCCCAACCACGCCTCAACCCACGATGGCCCCGCACTTTCCACCAGCAACCGGCCCTCACTCTGGTGCAGATCCAGCCAACGCTCGAAGCTGATGCGCAGACGCTCGATGTCCGGCGCCCGCCACCGTGCATCGGCAGGCATGCGGATCAGCACGCGCGAGGGCGCGTTCTCCACGTCCAGCACCAGCACGCCCTTGCAGCGGATTTCGAAGGACGTCACCCCGGCATGGCGCGTGCGCAGTTCAAAGCCCTCCTGCGCCTTCGCAGTGACGAAGCCCAGCGCATCACTGTGCAGCAACTGGTAATCGGCCGGTTGCAGCTTCTGGTAGGCCCACACCTGATCGCCCGCGGGCTCGGGCCATGCTGCCCATACTGCGCCGATCACCGCGATGCACATCACCGCAGCGGCAAGGCCGTGCATCTTCATTCGTCACCCCGCACACAGGCAGAAAACTCCGCGCCGTAAGCGCGCTCAGTCCTTGGGTCGCATCCGCTCGTGGATAAAGGCGGTCAGCGCCAGATCGGCCATCACCAGCCCCTCCATCACCCGGTCGCCGACGTACTGCTCCGGCTCGCCGTTCTGGCGCGTGCGCTCGGCCGCCAGCAGGATCTCCTGCACGATGCGTTGGCCGGTGAGTGCGCAGTCGGCGTCGGACAACGCCATCTGCCGGCTGCGCAGGTGGTGCCGCTCGGGCCAGGGCTGGCCGTCGGCCGCAGCGCCCGCACCGATGGCGTGCAGGATGGCGATGAGGCTGTTGGGGTCCAGCGCGGGCGCGGGTGACGGCGCTTCCTGGATCGGGCGCGGGGGCGGGGAGTGCGGTGTGGTCATGGCGGGCTCCGTGCATGCAGGCGGACGCCGCCACCGATAAAGGTGGCGGGCAGAGCGTGGCTCGAAAACCGGATGTTGGGAACCGGCGGGTACAAGACCCCCACGCCCCGCCCGCCATAGCCGGCAGACGGATTGCCAGCCGGCACCACGCGCGGTGGTGCCGGCTGGCAAGCGCAAACTACTTCCCAACAAAACGGGCTTTCGAGTCCCGACCACCGATGCACGGTGGCGCAGTAACGATTACCTGCTGTTGTTCGGAATGCCAACGGGTAGGGTCAATGCCGCCAAAACCCGAGACGCTTTTGGCATTGTCGCATAGCACCGGAAGCGGCGAGAGCCTTGGCGTGCTAGGCGGAACGGCACTTCTGGAACGGAGTCGTCAGAACCTTCGGCCAGAGATGCCAAGCGCGGCAAATGCGACAGCACTCGCCCATTGGGCATGTGTGATCGCTCATGCAACCGAACCGCTGCGACACCGGCTGGATGGTTTAAATGACTTCCTGCCTATTGAACCTACCGAGTGCCGCGCGCAACCTGACTACCGCTGTAGTCAATCAAGGCCGTCCTGCTCGCAGCAGCAAGGTTCTGCAGCGTTCGAATGGATTCCACCCACTGGCGCAGGCCAAAACAAGGATCACTGTACGTGTTACGCCGCAATCGACTTCTTCTGTCTGCGGGTCTGGTCCCGCTTCCGTGGTTTCTGTTCTGGACCAGCGTTGCCGCCCTGTTCGCGCCGGGCTACAACCCGCTTGCACAGCACGCCAGCGAACTGCTGCAGGCGCCGACGCTTGCAAGCATCTGCGCCAGGATTGCCCCCATCGGCTGCGGCGTGGGCTTCGTGGCGTTTGCCATCGGGGTATGGCGGGAATCCGGCCGCCGGATTGCCGTCGGCGCGATCTGCTGGATGATCTTTGGCATCTCCATGCTGACCAACGGGCTCTGGCCCATGGGCCATCCGATGCACGGCTTCTACACCATCGGTATCGCAAACGTCATTGCACCGGCGATGTCGCACATCGAACTGAGCGCGTGGTCTGCCAACCGAAGGGCATACGCCGTGACCGCTGTGGTGAGCATCGCGAGCATCGCCTATCTCTGGTTGAACGTGGTGGGAGCGGATCCGGATGGGTTCAGGGGGCTGACACAGCGCCTGTTCTCGTCGATCAACTCGCTGTGGCCATTCCTGGTTGCGCTGTATCTGCTGCGAAGGGGTTCAAGCGTGCTGAAGGCGGAGCCGACGTATTGATGGGCGGGCGTGCAGGCACATGGACGACCATTGAGTGTGTGGGGCTGAGAAGGGGATGAGGATTTTTCGCCGTCAGCTGATCTACGTTCGAGTGCACCAGGACCACTTCATTGCGCGCGTGGTGGGTGGAGACAGGACCATCCGTCGTCAGTGTCATGCCCTTGGCAATCGCGCGGGCCCGATCAAGGACTTTTCGAGTATCCGGCCCCTGCTCAAGGCGATCTTCTCGGAACTCCTGCCTGGGTTCTCTCTCGTCAAGCCGTGGGGGATTCTGCACTTTGATCCGGTTGAGTACCCGGTCACGAAGGAAGAACTGGCCGGGTTCCAGAAGGCTGCCATGCGAAGTGGTGTGAGCTTCTGTTTTCTCTCCACGTGGGAGCAGCGGCATGAAGACAAGGATCTGTTGGAGATGTTCAAGTAGTGCCGGCCCGATACTTCGTTCCAGGCCAGGCAAATTCGTGGTTGGGTCTGTTCGAGGCACTGCGAGAGACCGCTCTTGGCCGGGAGCGGACATCGTTCGACGGCCTGCTGCGTTGATCCTCCGTCGGCCAAAGCACGTGTCTCTCCTTCCCTCAATTAATGATCTCCCCACTCCCCGAAGCAACAAACGCTCTCAACTGCCGAACGAACTCCGCGTCGTACAGCTCCCACTCCACAATCTCTCCAACCACCCGCAACGGCTGCGCACTCCGATACGAGCGCGTCGGGTTCCCGGGAAACTTCTTGTTGGTCACGTTCGGGTCGTCCTCAAACGGCCCGGTCGGCTCCACCACATACACGCGCGGCCGCCCTTCACCCCGGGCCATCTCCGCAGCCAGCCCGGCGCCCTTGGCAATGGTGGTGAAGTAGATGTGGTTCATCACCACGCTGTCGCGATAGTTGGAGCGGAAGCCCGCACTCAGCAACTCGCCCACCGCCAGATCAGCGCGGGTGCCGTGAAAGAACGGCCCGGCGACCTGGTCGCAGGTGTCATGCGAAACGGGTGTCCATTCGGTGTCCTGCGCCATAGGCACTGCCCCTGCGTGTCCTGCCGGATCGACAGGCCGGCGAGTCTAGGGCGCCCGGTGGGCCTTGCTGCAAGGCCCCATCCGGGAAATAATCTGTAAACGGGAGGCGCGGTGCGCCTCCTTTTTTTCATTCTGCGGCGCCGCGCCCTTCCAGCTCGCGCACGGCGGTTTCCAGTGCGTCCAGCTTTTCGCGGGTCTTCAGCAGCACGGCGCGCTGTACTTCGAACTCTTCGCGGGTGACCAGGTCGAGCTTGGCCAGGCCGGCCTGCAGCGCGCTCTTGAAGGTGGCCTGCAGTTCCTCGCGCGATTCGCGCAGGCCCGGCGGCACCAGGTCGCTGAGGCGACGGGCGAGGTCATCGATTTGGTTCAGGTCGATCATGGGGTGCTCCGTGGGGGTGGGCCCGTGCATCCGGCGCGGGCAGGCCATTCGGGCACAAGGATACTGCCGGCACCCACTGCCCGGACAGGCCGCAGCGGCTTCGCACGGGCCGCGTTCAGGCGCTATCCTCCACGCCGGAAGACAGGAGATAGACGATGAAGATGGTCATGGCGGTGATCAAGCCGTTCAAGCTCGATGACGTGCGCGAAGCGCTGGCCGAGCGTGGGGTCACTGGGATCACGGTGACGGAAGTGAAGGGCTTTGGTCGCCAGAAGGGTCATACCGAGCTGTACCGCGGCGCGGAGTATGTGGTCGATTTCCTGCCGAAGGTGAAGCTGGAAGTGGCGGTAACCGATGACCAGGTGGAGGCCGTGGTTGAGGCCATCGTGAAGGCCGCCGGCACCGGGAAGATTGGTGACGGCAAGGTGTTCGTGTACGACCTGGGCAGCGTGGTGCGTATTCGTACCGGTGAACTGGACGCGGACGCGCTGTAACCCGTTCGGCGGGATGTTGTAGAGCCGAGCCGATGCTCGGCTGCATTTCGCGCGATGCAGGAACAGCAGCCGAGCGTGGGCTCGGCTCTACCAAAGAGCGGTAAAGCGGTCGAGCAAGCTCGACCCCTACCAAAGCAAAGCACTACCGGCGCTTGGCCCACTTGTAGAACCGCTTCCAGCCCTGTCGCACGGCGGCGACCCAACCAGGGTCGGCCACCAGCGCAGCCTGCGCGGCACTCGGCGCCTGGCCGGTCACGCGCTGGCGGATCTTCAACAGGTTCTTCATGTCGCTGCGGCGCATCTGCCGGCTCAGCGGGCCGCGGCGCAGCCAGCGGGGTACGCGCCAGGCGGAGGTGAAGTCCAGCAGCACCGGCACGCCGCCACTGACCACCACGTTGGTGCCATGCAGGTCGTTGTGGGTGATGCCGGCGGCGTGCAGGCGGCTGAGCGCGTGCTGCAGCTGCTCGAACACGTCGTTGCCGACCGTCTGCGCGGTGCTCAGGGTCTGGCCAGGAATGAATTCCATGCCAAGTGCGAGGCCGCCGAGGGTGCCGAGCAGCGCGGGGGCATGCTTCCAGCCGCCGAGGCGTTGCAGCATGCGTGCTTCACGGCGAACCATCAGCCGCGCGATCAGCGAAACGGGAGTGCCGCGGTAGCGGGAATAGTCCTTGATGACCGCCTCGCGCCCGTCCAGGCAGGTGCGATAGACGTCGGGGGCCAGGAAGCGTTCGCCGCGCTTGAGCAGCAGCGGGGCGGCGGTGTCATCGCCACAGGAGGAGGGGGGAGGTGCAGGGAGATACATGTCGGGGTCTCGGACGACCCGGTGGGTGGCGCAAAGCGTCAAGCGAACCGGTATTACAGGGAGTTACTAAGCTTTCGTTAATTTTAGTACTCGCCAGTTCGCTATTCCACGATTTGTCGGAGAAATGTCGGGGCCGTGGCTGGAACAGTTCGTCACGCTGAATCGGACAATTATGTCTCACTTGTGGGAAGGGGGCTTGCGAATCAAGCAGTTGTGGCTTCATCCCGCCCATTCATTCGCGTTCCGCTGAACACGACGCACGTCCGGCTTGACCCCGGCGCACGCCCTGCCGACCATAAGCTGTTAACCCGCGACATCGGCGGCCGCCCCCTCCGGCACGTCCCCGTCCCCTGCCGCGTTCCCAACCGGTGCTGGCCGCCAGGCCGTGCATCGCCCCGTTTCCCGTTCCGGCCGCGGCTGGAGGAAAGTGCTTTGATCATCAAAATCGTCATTGCAGCGCTGTTCGTCGCCTGCGTGCTGTACATCCACTTCCGTGGCAAGGTCCGCGCGCGCTGGTCGCGCCAGCTGCTGGACCACTCCAGTTTCATGGCCCCCATCAACGTGGTCATGTACATGTTCTCGAAGGTGCCGACCACGCCGTTCCTGGACCCGGCCAAGGAGTTCCCGCAGCTGGAGCCGCTGCGCCAGAACTGGCAGATGATCCGCGACGAGGCGCTGGCGCTGCGCGATGCACAGAAGATCGCTGCCTCCAGCACGTTCAATGATGCTGGCTTCAATTCGTTCTTCCGCCGTGGCTGGAAGCGCTTCTACCTGAAGTGGTACGGCCCGTCGCACCCGTCGGCCAAGGCGATGTGCCCCAAGACCACGGCGTTGCTGGAGTCGCTGCCGGACGTGCGTGCGGCGATGTTCGCGCAGCTGCCGTCGGGCAGCGAACTGCGTCCGCACCGCGATCCGTTCGCCGGTTCGCTGCGCCTGCACCTGGGCCTGGCCACGCCGAACAACGACGGCTGCTACATCGAAGTGGACGGCATCAAGAAGAGCTGGCGCGATGGCGAGTGGATGATGTTCGACGAGACCTACATCCACCACGCGCACAACGAGACGCCCGATGACCGCGTGATCCTGTTCTGCGACATCGCCCGCCCGCTGCGCTTCGGCCTGCCGGGGCTGTTCAACCGTGCGGTGGCGGCTACGCTGTTGGCCGGTGGTGCCTCGCCGAACCTGCCGGGTGACCCGACCGGTGGCGTCAACAAGGCGTTCGGCAGCGTCTACAAGGTGCGCCTGAAGGCCAAGGCGCTGCGCGAGCGCAGCGTGGTGGCCTACCAGCTGATCAAGTGGGGCCTGGTGGTGGCGGTGATCGCCGGCATCTGGGCGCTGTAACTGTAGAGCCGAGCCCATGCTCGGCTTGATTTATCGCAACCTGTCCGAAGAGCAGCCGAGCATGGCTCGGCTCTACAGAAAGCAGAAAACCCGCGCTGTCGCCAGCGCGGGTTTTTGCTTTTGCATTGGTGGGTGCCGACCGTTGGTCGGCACGCCTTACTTCAATGCCGCCTGCACGAACGGCGGGGTCACCAGCACGCCGGTGTGCAGCGCGGCGGTGTAGTACAGGGTGTTGAAGGTCTTGGCGGCCGAGTCGGCCTGGCGGAAGTCGAAGCTGCTGTCGCCCTTGCGCGCCATGGTCACGCTCCACCAGCCGGTGGGGTAGCACGGCTGCGGGAACGGCAGGGTCTTGAACGAGCCGAAGCCGGCCTTGCCCATCTCGGTGCGCATTTCGTTGATCAGGTCCAGCTGCATCAGCGGCGACTCGGACTGCTGCACCAGGATGCCGTCGTCCTTCAGGGCCTTGAAGCAGCTCTCGTAGAAGGCTTTGTTGAACAGGCCTTCGCCCGGGCCGACCGGGTCGGTCGAATCCACGATCACCACGTCCACGCTGCCAGCCGGGCAGTTGGCCATGTAGGCCACGCCGTCGTCGAACAGCAGCTCGGCGCGGGCGTCGTCGTTGGAGTCGCACAGTTCCGGGAAGTGCTTGCGCGCCATCACGGTGACCTGCTCGTCGATATCGCACTGGGTCACGCTCTCCACGCCCTTGTGCTTGAGCACTTCGCGCAGGGTGCCGCAGTCGCCGCCACCGATGATCACTACGCGCTTGGGTGCGGCGTGGGTGAACAGCACCGGGTGGCTGATCATCTCGTGGTAGAAGAAGTTGTCCTTGCTGGTCAGCATGATGGCCCCGTCGATGGTCATCAGGTTGCCCCAGTCGGTGGTCTGGAAGATCTCGATCTTCTGGAACGGCGACTGCACCTCGTCCAGCTTGCCGGTGATGCGGTAGCCGATGGCCGAGCCGGTGCGCTCGAAGTGTTCGATGTACCAGTTGTTGCTGTCAGTCATTGGAAAACAGTCCTGTTCGGAGAGGTGGAGCCGGGCTGGCGGGCGGGGCCGCGTGGCACAGATGCCACATCCGGACGGATCGGCCCGTTCAGGTTGGGACCTGTCACGGGCGCGGGCGCGCATGATAACGAACCTGTGGGCATATAGGCGTTATCATGCCCCCCCTTTTATTGCCAACAAGGCCGACTGAAATGACCGATTGGTCCCTCGACCAAGCCCGCAAGACCTACTCGATCCCGCATTGGGCGGACGGTTACTTCGACGTGGATCAGGCCGGGCACATGGTGGTGAGACCGACCGGGGCGGACGGCCCGGTGGTGTCGCTGCCCAAGGTGGTCGATGCGGCGCGCGCGGCCGGTGCCAAGCTGCCGCTGCTGGTGCGCTTCCCGGACATCCTCGGCCAGCGCCTGGGCAAGCTGCAGGCAGCCTTCGGCCAGGCCCAGCAGGACTGGGAGTACAGCGGCGGCTACACCGCCGTGTACCCGATCAAGGTCAATCAGACCCGCGGCGTGGCCGGCACCCTGGCCAGCCACCACGGCGAAGGCTTCGGCCTTGAAGCGGGCAGCAAGCCCGAGCTGATGGCCGTGCTGGCGCTGTCGCGCCCGGGTGGCCTGATCGTCTGCAACGGTTACAAGGACCGCGAGTACATCCGCCTGGCCCTGATCGGCCGCAAGCTGGGCCTGCAGACCTTCATCGTCATCGAGAAGCCGTCCGAGCTGAAGCTGGTGCTGGAAGAGTCCAAGGCGCTGGACGTGAAGCCGGGCCTGGGCGTGCGCATGCGCCTGGCCTCGCTGGGCGCCGGCAAGTGGCAGAATAGCGGTGGCGACAAGGCCAAGTTCGGCCTGTCGCCGCGCCAGCTGCTGGACCTGTGGAAGTCGCTGCGTGACACCGAGTACGCCGACTGCCTGAACCTGCTGCACTTCCACATGGGTTCGCAGATCTCCAACGTGCGCGACATCGCCAACGGCATGCGCGAAGCCACCCGCTACTTCGTGGAGCTGTCGCGCCTGGGCGCGAAGATCACCCACGTCGATGTGGGCGGTGGCCTGGGCGTGGACTATGAAGGCACCCGTTCGCGCAGCTTCTGCTCGATCAACTACGGCCTGCATTCCTACGCCAGCAACATCGTGCAGCCGCTGGCCAATGCCTGCGAAGAGTTCGGCCTGACCCCGCCGCGCATCGTGACCGAGTGCGGCCGCGCGATGACGGCGCACCACGCGGTGCTGATCGCCAACGTGTCGGAAGTGGAAGAAGCGCAGGAAGGCCGCGTGCCGGACCAGCACGACGACGAGCCGGCAGCGATCCGCCACCTGCGTGAGATCCACGACGAGCTGGACGTGCGCCCGGCGGTGGAACTGTTCCAGGAAGCGCAGCATTTCCACGCTGAAGGCCTGGCCAGCTACGCGCTGGGCCAGATCGATCTGCCGCAGCGTGCGCGCATCGACGATCTGTTCTACGCCATCGCCCACGGCGTGCGTGCACGCCTGAGCTATGACGAGAAGAGCCACCGCCCGGTGCTGGACGAACTGAACGAGCGCCTGGTCGACAAGTACTTCGTCAACTTCAGCGTGTTCGAATCGATCCCCGACGTGTGGGCAATCGACCAGGTGTTCCCGATCGTGCCGATCGAGCGCCTGGACGAAACCCCGGACCGTCGCGGCATCATCGCCGACATGACGTGCGACTCGGACGGCATGGTGGAAACCTATGTCGAGAACGAGAGCCTGGACAGCTCGTTGCCGCTGCACAAGATGAAGCCGGGCGAGAGCTACCGCATCGGCTTCTTCATGGTCGGCGCCTACCAGGAAATCCTGGGCGACATCCACAACCTGTTCGGCGATACCGACGCGGTGGAAGTGCTGGCCGATGCCGATGGCTATGCCATTACCCAGCAGCGTCGCGGCGATACCACCGACGTGATGCTGGACTACGTGGGTTACCGCCTGGACGAACTGCGCGCGACCTATGCCCAGCGCGTGGCCGAGGCCCAGTTGTCGCCGGAACGCGCGCAGGAGTTGTCGGAGGCGCTGGAAGCCGGCCTGACCGGTTATACCTACCTGTCCGACGAACCGCTGGTCTGATGGACGGCGCCGGGCTTGCCCGGCGCCGCCGTTGCCGATGAGCGCCCGCGCGATCTTCCACCTGTTCCTGCATGCCGCCGTGCCAGCCCTGCTGGCATGGCTGTTCTGGCGCAAGCGCTTTGCCTCGGCGTGGCTGCTGATGCTGCTGGGCTGGATCATCGATCTGGACCACCTGCTGGCCGATCCGATCTACGCACCGAACCGCTGCAGCATCGGGCTCCACCCGCTGCACACCGCACCGGCCATCGCGGTCTATGCCGGGCTGTGCGTGCCGAAGAAGACGCGGTTGGTAGGCATCGGTTTGATCATCCACATCGTGCTGGACGCGATTGATTGCTGGTGGATGCATCACCGTTGATGCTGGGTGCGTGTCGACCAAGGTCGACACCTACCGGGTGCACGATGGCCTGTGGAACGGACGGACCGCTTTGGTAGATGCCGACCTTGGTCGGCGCTTTTGATGCGTGTCGACCAAGGTCGACACCTACCGGGTGCATGATGGCCTGCGGAACTGACGGACTGCTTTGGTGGATGCCGACCTTGGTCGGCGCTTTTGATGCGTGTCGACCAAGGTCGACAGCTACCGGGTGCACGGCGACCGGTCGGATTGGCGCTTGGTAGAGCCGGCCGCTGGCCGGCTTCTGCAGGGCGTTCCCGGTGACCACGTGGTTGCCGGCCAGCGGCCGGCACTACCCACCGTCAGGTTGGCCGCTTCACGCCATCGGCAACCACAGCGTTGCGCGCAGGCCCGGCTGCGCATTCTCCAGCGTCACGCGTCCGCCATAACTGGCGGCGATATCGCCCACGATCGCCAAGCCCAGCCCACTGCTGCCCTCGCGCTCATCCAGACGCACGCCACGCTGTGTGACCCGTTCCAAGGCGTCTGCAGCCAGGCCGGGGCCGTCGTCGCGCACTTCGACGCGTAGCTGCCCTTCGCTGGTTTCCGCTTCGACAGTGACCTGCTGTTGCGCCCAGTGCCCGGCGTTGTCCAGCAGGTTGCCCAGCATCTCTTCCAGATCCGCACTGGCACCGGCGAACTGCAACGCTGGATCGATGCCTGCCGCCGTGAACGCGATGCCACGTTCGCCATGCACGCGTGCCATCAGCCGGCACATTGCCTGTGCGACGGCCACCACGTCGGTGCGCTGGCGATGATCGGCAGTCAGTCCTGCAGCCAGGTAACGGTCGATACTGGTCTGCATGCGCGCACTCTGCTCGCGCACGGTGGTACGCCAATGCGTGCCGTCGCTGTCAGCCTCGGTGGCCAATACGCTCAGTGGGGTCTTCAGCGCATGCGCCAGATCCTGTGCGCTGGTCCGAGCGCGAGCGACCATGCGTTGCTGGTGGTCCAGCAGCGCATTGAGTTCTTCACCCAGCGGTGCGACTTCCGCGCCCAGTTCCTGCGTCTCGATGCGCTGCGCGTCGCCGCGGCGCACCCGTTCCAGCTGTGCACCGAGGCGATGCAGCGGACGCAATCCGAAGTGCACCTGGCTGGCCAGTACCGCCAGCCACGCCGCGACCAGCACGCCCAGGGCAATGGCGGTGCGCTTTCGGAACGCGGCCACATCCGCATCCAGCGCACTGCGGTCGGTGGCAACCACCGCCACGAATGGTTCACTGGCACGTGGCAGGCGCACCTGCTGCACGCGTGCGCGCAGGGATTGCTGCATCGGTCCGGGCAGATTGCGCGTGGCCGGCCCGGTAGCCGGCAGGGTTTCATCCCACAGCGAGCGCGACTGCAGCAGCACGCGGCCATCGGCACCGGCGATCTGCCAGTAGGCGCCGGAGAATACACGCTGGAAGCGCGCGTCATTCGGTTCCTGGCGCAGGCGCAGCTGTCCGTCCGCATCCACTTCGGCCTGCGCCAGCAGGGTCAGCATGTCCTGCTGCAGTTCGTGGTCGAGGCGGTCACGCGCGCTGCGCTTGAACAGTTCGCCCAGCAGCGCGCTGGCCAGCAGCGAGACCAGCAGCAGGCCGACGCCGCCGGCCAGCAGCAGTCGCCGCCGCAGCGAGCGTTGCCTGTTCATGGCGCGGCCAACCGCCAGCCTTGGCCGCGCACGGTTTGTATCAGATCGGTGCCGAGCTTGCGGCGCACGCGCCCGAGCAGCACGTCCAGCGCGTTGGAATCTGGGTCGTGGCCGCCCTCGAACACCTGTTCGCCCAGGCGATCGCGACCGATGACCTGGCCGCTGTGATGGATGAAGTAGCTGAGCAGGCGGAACTCCTGCGGACTGAGCGACAGCGCTTGGCCGTCCAGTTCGAAGCGGCCGGCGTTGACGTCCAGCTGCAGCGGCCCGCAGTGCAGGCGCGGGCTGGCATGGCCATGACTGCGGCGGATCAGGGCGCGCAGGCGCAGCACCAGCTCGTCGGCCTGGAACGGTTTGGTCAGGTAGTCGTCGGCGCCGGCATCGAAGCCAGCCAGCTTGTCGTGCCAGCGCCCGCGCGCGGTCAGCACCAGCACAGGAAAGCTGCGGCCGTTGCCGCGCCAGCGCTCGATCACGCTCAATCCGTCCAGCCCGGGCAGGCCCAGGTCGACGATGGCCGCCTGCAGGTCCTCGATCTGGCCGATTTCCTCGGCCTCGCGCCCGTCGGCAACCGCGTGCACCACGTAGCCGGCCTGTTCCAGCAGGGGCAGCAGGCGCTGAGCCAGCGCGGCATCGTCTTCGGCCAACAGGATGCGCATCAGTCGTCCAGCTCCGTCTTCAGCAGCTTTCCGCTGCGCGCATCATAGTCCAGCTCCACCACCACGCCGTCGCCGCGCAGGATCTCCACTTCGTAGACGCCGTCGTCCAGCTCTACCTCCAGCAGCTGGCCGGGGTAGCGCTTGAGCGCATCGCGCACCACGCTTTCCAATGGCACGTAGCGGCCCTGCTGTACCGCGCGGCGCGCGACCTGCTGCGCCGGGTCCTGTGCGGACGCGGCGGCAGTCGGGGCGCTGGCCAGGGCCAGCAGCAGGGGCAGGGTGGAGAGCATCGGTGCACAGGGCGGGCTGTAGGAACAGGCGTGAGTGTGGCGGGGGTGACTAACAGCTGGCTAACAGTGGCGGCTAAGGCGCTGTTAACCACGGGGTGCATTGTGGCGTTGCCGGGATGGTCCGGCCACGAACACGAACGGAGAACCCCCCATGTTGAAGTCGCTCACCCTCGCCACTGTTGCCCTGCTGGTCATCGCACCGACCGCCCAGGCGGCCCCGCTGGGCATGGCCCAGGTTGAACAGACCCTGCGCAAGGCTGGCTACACCCAGATCCACGAAATCGAACGCGATGATGGCCTGTGGGAGGCCGACGTGAGCCGCGCCGATGGCCGCTTCAGCGAGGTTTACGTGGACCCGAAGACCGGCGAGATCTTCGACGAGCACAGCAGCCGCGCGCTGTTGACCACCGAGCAGGTGCTGGCGCGGGCACAGGCGCATGGCCTGCGCGAGATCCATTCGCTGGAACGCGATGGTGCGACGTGGTCGCTGGAAGCCCGCAATGCTCGCAACCAGAAGGTGGACGTGCGCCTGAGCGGTTATGACGGCCGCATCCTGCACAGCGAGCGCGATGGCTGGCTGGATTGACGTTTGCCCATGTAGAGCCGAGCCCATGCTCGGCTTTGCGGCCAACCGTAGCCGAGCATGGGCTCGGCTCTACAGGAGCTGGCTTACCAGCCGTACGGCGGCGGGTAGTCCCAATAGCCCGGGCCGCGGCCGTAATAGCCGCCATACGGACCGAAGAAGCCCGGTCCCTTGCCTTCGCTCACGTGGATGTTGACGTTGACCCCGTGGGTCTTGCCTTCATCGGTGGTGTAGTTCTTGCTCAGGTTCAGCGTGGCGGCGTTGTAGTGGCTGTTGCCACCGTTCTTGGAATAGCCGATGCCGGTGGTGAAGCTGCCGGACACTTTGACCTTGTCGTCGGTCACGTCGGCGATCTTGGCGTCGTCGTGCACGCGCGGGCCGCTCTTGTCGCCGTAGTACGTTCCCGGCGGGTCCTGCTGCAGGGTCGGGTCATTCAGATAGCGCATGGGTGCCTGCGGCAGCGACAGATCCAGGCCGGTCGCCTGTGGCGCGGTCGCGCCGGCAGCGGACTGGGCCAGCACGGTTCCCGGCAGGGCCAGGCACAGCAGCAGGGTCAGGGGGCGGATCATGACAGCGCTCCAGCGGACAGGTGGCCACGCAACACGCGGCGGTACAGGCCGACGCTAGCAGGGGCTGCTTGAATGATGCCTGTCGGCGCCCGCACGCGGTAGAGCCAGGCCATGCCTGACTGCAGGCTACAACCGCCCGAACCCGAACAGCCCCGCCAGCGGATGCGCCCGCCGCTCGATCCCGGCCCGCAGCAGCTTCGCGCCGATCATCGAATAGGTGATGCCGTTGCCGCCGTAGGCCATGGCGAAGTGCACCCGCGGCCCCCACTGATCGTGCGGGCCGAAGAACGGCAGGCCGTCCGCCGTTTCGGCGAAGGTACCGGCCCAGGAGAAGGCGGGTATCGGATCAAGGCGCGGGAACCAGTGCCGCAGCTGTTTCATCAGCTTGTCGGCCTTGCCCTGAACGCGCCGGTCGCGGCGGGCGGGGATGTCGACGGCGTCGTCCAGCCCGCCCACCAGCAGGCGGCGCTCGCCGGTGGCGCGCAGGTACAGGTACGGGCGTGCGCTTTCCCACACCATCGTGCGCTGCAGGCGGCCCAGCACGTCTGCCTCGATGGGATCGGTAATGAACGCGTAGCTGCTGCGGTTGCGCGCAACCCGCTGATCGAGCCAGCGTTGGTTGGCATAGCCCATGGCCAGCACCACGTGGCGGGCGCGGATGGTGGCACCGTCTTCGGTACGGGCGGTCACCCCACGCGCAGTGGCGTCGAGGCTGTGCAGCACCGTGCGGTCATGCACGTGCCCGCCGCGCCGACGCAGGCGCTGCAGCAGCGCATAGGTCAGCCGATACGGATCGACCCGCGCCGCCTGGCGCGTGAGCAGGGCACCACCGGCGTCCACGTCGAAGCGCTCCTGCAGTGCCTCCGGGCCGAGCCAACGTGCGTCCAGGCCGATGCTGCGCCGGGCCTCACCCTCGGCCATCAGACGGGGCACGTCGCGATGGCGGCTGGCCAGGTACAGGCTGTCCATGCGCTGGAAATCCACGTCCTTCAACCCGCGCGCGACCTCTCCCAGGGCCGGGATGGCCTCGGCACACGCCCGGTAGGCAAGCGCGGCGGCGTCCTGGCCGTAGCGCTGGGCCAGTTCCAGCAGATGGGTATCGATTTCGTACTGCAGCAGCGCCGTGCTGGCAGCCGTGCTGCCCCAGCCGATGTCGCGTTGCTCGATCAGGGCGACGTCGTGGCCATGGTGGGACAGTTCGTCGGCGATCAGCGCACCGGTGATGCCGCCGCCGACCACCAGCACGTCGCAGCGCAGGTCCTTTTCCAACGGTGGGAAGGCGTGGATCAATCCATTGCGTACCGCCCACCACGGGTAGCCACTCTTCAGGTCCATGGTCGTGCGTTGCTCAGGCGGTGGGGCGGCCGGTGTGCGGGGTCTGGATCAGTTCGGACAGATCGAAGCCCTGCAGGCGGGCGGTGGCCAGATAATGGTCCTGCACGGTGGCGTCCAGCTGCGGTTCGCGGGCCAGCAGCCACAGGTACTTGCGGTCCGGGCTGCCGACCAGCGACACGCTGTAGTCCGGCGCGACCTGGATCACCCAATAGTCGCCCTTGGCGAACGGCAACCAGCGCAGGCCCTTGGGCAGGAAACTCACCTCCAGGCGCGCGCTGTCGTTGTCGACGGCGCAGGCCTCGCCGGTGGCTTCCTCGACCTCGCCGCCCATACGGCAGCGGTTGGTGACGCCGACGTTGCCGTTGTCGAGCAGGCTGTAGTGCGCTGACACGTCGGTGCAGCCTTCCGGTTCATGGCGCATCGGCAGGCGTGCGATCTCGTACCAGGTGCCCAGGTAGCGGGGCAGCTTGAGGTCAGCGACGGTTTTCAGCGGCGGATGGTCGGTCATCGGTGATCGTGGCAGGGGTGGGCCTCCACGATGCCGATGGCCTTGCCATGGGCGGGTGAAGCCGGGGCGATGGCCGTGTCCAGAACGTTCCGTCGCCCCGGCGGAGCGCCCGTTGTCACCGGCGTGGCGGTATCCTGCAGCCAGCGCCGTGTTTTCCTGATCCAACCGAGGTGGAGGTGCCGATGTACCAGGTGATCCTGTTGAAGAGTGAATCCGCGTTCGCACGCGAACAGTGGCCGCAGGTCGATGACCTGGTCGACTATGAAGGCGTGGCCTACAGCCTGCGTGCCGGCCCGCGCCAGCCGTTGCCGACCGACCACGACTGGCACCCGGTGGCGGTGTACGCGCCCGATGAGATCACCGAGGAAGAGTTCCAGGACTGGTACGCGCTGCAGCAGCCGGCCGTGGAAGAGCTGCGCCTGAAGTACTGATTTCGCCGGCGTGGCGTGCGGGCGCGCGTAAACGCGGGCTGGGTGAATTGACCGGGCGAATCGACGGAGCAAACCGACGGGGTAGAGTCGACTGTTGGTCGACTGCTCTTCGCTGGACGCCGTGCAAAGCCCGCGCTGCGCGCGATAGTCGACTAACAGTCGACTCTACCCCGTCGATTCGCCCGGCAACGATCACCCCGCCGCAATCGCCAGGCCGTCATCGCCGAGTCGTGACCACCCAGCGGCATCACCCCGCCGCCATTACCCCGTCGAAGCTCCCATCGCGGTGGGTGTGGTCCTCTGAGCCACCATCCAGCCTTTACCGCCTGTGCCGTATAGTCGCGCGCAGGCGCGGTGGTCCGCGCGAAACGGTGTGGCTGGCGTGTCTTCTTTCCTGCGATCGATCCGTGCACGGGGGCCTTGGCTGGCCCTGCTGCTGTGCACTGCCTTCCTGCTGTCCGCACCGGTGCTGGCCCAGGATGAGGACCCCACGCCGAAGCAGCAACTGGCGGACATCGATTCCAGGCTGAAGGAGGTCGAGCGCAAGCGGGGCGATGCAGAGGCCATCGAGACACTGGCGATGCTATCCGAGAATGCCTCGCAGGCCCGGCGCGATGCCGAAGCGCTGGAGAAGGCGTTGCAGCCGCAGCTGGATCGGATCAGCGAACAGCTGGCGCAGCTGGGCACGCCTGCGGAAGGCACCACCGAACCGCCGGAACTGGCCGCGCAACGACGCACCATCACCAAACAGCGCGACGGCCTGGCCGCGTCGGTAGCGCAGGCCAAGGCCAGTGCCGTGCGTGCCCAGCAGCTGGCAGCCGACATCGACCAGCAGCGCACTGCGCAACGCGCCGAAGACATGGGGAAGAAGGTCGCCTCGCCGTTGTCTCCGGCGCTGTGGAGCAAGGTGGCCGAGCGCCTGCCGATCGATATCGCACGCGTTGCGCCGTTGGCCGAGCAGGGGCGCGATACGTTTGTTGCTGGTGTCCGGGCCAATGGCTGGGGCACGCCGTTGCTGGGCCTGCTGGCCGCGCTGGTGATGATGTTCCCGCTGCGGCTGTGGCTGCGCAGGCTGGGGCGGCGCTTTGCGGCGTCCGAGCGTGCGCCGGATGGTCGCCTGCGCCGCTCCGGCCTGGCCATGTGGTTGTTGCTGGTCGGTACGCTGCTGCCCGGCTATGCCGTGGTGGTGCTGATGGCAGCGCTCGATGCGATCGATGCGATCGCGCCGCGCCTGCAGGTGGTGGCCGACGGCCTGGAGACGGCCACCTTCCGCGCCGCCTTCATTGCCGCGCTCAGCGCGTGCATGCTGGTACCCAAGCGTCCGTCGTGGCGGTTGCTGAATCTGGATGACACCGCCGCACTCAAGCTGCGCAAGTACGCGTGGGGCGCGGCGGCGCTGGCCTGGCTGAGCACGGTGCTGGTCGCCCTCGATCAGGCCACGCGTACCAGCGACGTCACCACGGTGGCGCTGGACGGCCTGATTGCGCTGACCTATCTCGGCCTGATCATGGCCATGCTGGTGACCCTGGCACGCCTGCATCGCCGGCAGACCGCCGAGGCCGAGGCCAAGCTGGAGGCACAGGCCGATGGCGTGGGCGCGGCCACGCCGGTGCGTCGCAGCAGCTGGCTGGTACTGGCCCGGGTAGCGGGCAACATCGCGGTGGTGGCGGCCATCATCGCCACATTGCTGGGCTACCTGAACTTCGCCAAGTTCGTGAACCAGCAGCTGATCGGCGGCAGCATCGTAGTGCTGGCCGCGACCCTGCTGTTCAAGTTCGTCGATGACCTGAGCACCTGGATGCTCAACGCCGACAGCAAGGTTGGCCAGACCATCCTGCTCAGCACCGGCCTGAGCGTATCGCGGCTGGAGCAGGCCGGCGTGCTGCTGTCGGCGGCGTTGCGTACCATCGTCGTACTGATCGCGCTGCTGGCCCTGGTGGCACCGTTCGGCAACATCGGCGCGGTGGTGGAGCGCTTCACTTCACTGTTCACGACCGGATTCGATATCGGTGGCACCAAGCTGGCACCGGCGGGGATCGTGTTGGCGGTACTGGCGCTGCTGGCCGGCCTGGCGATCACCCAGCTGGTGCAGCGCTGGCTGACCGACACCTACCTGCCCAAGACCGAACTGGATCTGGGCGCACGCAATTCGGTCAGTACGGTTGCCCGTTACGTGGGCATCATCATCGCGGTGATCTGGGCGCTGAGCGCGATGGGCCTGCAGCTGAGCAAGCTGGCGTTGCTGGTCAGTGCGCTGTCAGTGGGTATCGGTTTCGGCCTGCAGGTGATCACCCAGAACTTCGTCTCCGGCCTGATCCTGCTGGCCGAGCGCCCGGTGAAGATCGGCGACTGGGTGAAACTGGGTGACCAGGAGGGCGACATCCGCCGCATCAGCCTGCGTTCGACCGAGATCCAGGTGGGCGACAAGTCGACGCTGATCGTGCCCAACTCCGAGCTGGTCACCAAGACCGTGCGCAACATGACGATGGGCAACAACCAGGGCCGCATCCAGATCCAGTTCGCGGTGCCGCCCAGCACCGATGTCGGCAACCTGCGGCAGGCGTTGCTGGATGCGTACACCGCGCATACCAACGTGCTGAAGCAGCCGGCACCGACGGTCTACATCGACAGCATTGCCGGTGGCCAGATCACCATCAACAGCTTCGCGTACGTGGCCAGCCCGCGGCAGGTCTACGCCACCCGCAGCGATCTGTACTTCAGCCTGCTGCAGATACTGGCGGAGCGGAACATTCCGCTGTCGACCCCGACCGATATCCACATCACCCGCGATCCGCAGGAGTAGGGGTTTTTGCAGGGCTGCGCCCTGCACCCGCCGAAGCAACGTCAACCGCAAGAGCAACAGCGTGCATTCCGTGGTTGGACGGGGCGGTGCCGGAGTGCGGGGACGCCGCAAGTACGTCCCTGTAGGCTTGGCAGCCACATCCATGCGGCTGACACCCCACACTCCGGCACCGCCCCGCCTTCGACAGATTTCCGCGATCTGTTGGAATTGCTTTTGGGGTCAGATCCGTTTTCCGGAGGAAAACGGATCTGACCCCATCTTGATTTTCGATATCTGACAGATTGTGTCGACCAAGGTCGACACCGCCCCGCCAATCCACGGAATGCACGCTGTTGCTGTTGCCGTTGCTCCGGCTCGTAGCGGGTGCAGGGCGCAGCCCTGCAAAGAACCCTACCCCCGTGGTCGACTGCGTGAGGGCACCAGTGCGAACGTATCCACCGCCAGCTTCTCGGC
Organism: Stenotrophomonas sp. GD03654; assembly: GCF_029845105.1. Lineage (NCBI taxonomy): Bacteria > Pseudomonadati > Pseudomonadota > Gammaproteobacteria > Lysobacterales > Lysobacteraceae > Stenotrophomonas > Stenotrophomonas sp. GD03654. The sequence continues at coordinate 139,362 of NZ_JAOCLC010000002.1, forward strand.
ATGGTTCAACCACGCGCGGATCTCCAGATCATCCACTTCGTGATCCAGCCCGAACGACACGTTGATCTTGCCGTTGGCATCGGGCTGCACCCACTGCTGGGCCAGCACCACCTTGCGCTGCGAGGAAACTGCCTCGATCCAGAAACCACGATCCGGGCGCGTACTCGCCACCAGCTGCAGCATGTACTGGCCAGCGCGGGTACGGCGACCCTTCTGGGTGATCATGTGTGCCTGACGCACGCTCGGGCGCGGGCCCTGGAATGCGTCCAGCGGTGCATCGACGGCAATGCCGCCACGCAGGTCGTTATCGCGGTACAGCTTGATGCCGTTGTCGCGGTTGACCAGCAGGGCGCACCAGTCACCGTCGGCCGAGCCGTCCTCGAACGCGGTGCAACGGTCGACGTAGGCCAGGGTGTTGTCCGGGTTGGCATCATCGAACTGGCGCGAGGTGTTTTCCAGATACACGGACTTCAGGCCCCAGTCCTTGTCGTACTCCAGCAGCACCGGTGGCTGCACGTGCTGCAGACCGACCACCACCTGGTCATCGCCATCGATCTTCAGCTCGCGGGTCGGTTCACCCAGCCACAGCGAACGCGCGAAGGCCAGGTACTGCGGGTAATCGCGGCCGCCATCGCGCTGGGTGGCCACGCTGGCGCTGGGCGCGCGCTGGCTATCGATCAGCGAACGGCCAAAGCCCATCGTCTTCAGGTTCGGGTCCAGCAGGCTGAGCAGGGTCGCACCCGAATCCAGGGTGGTGCCGGCGTCGGCGTTGAGCTGCTGCGGGGCGATGCCGTCGCCCAGGAACAGCAGCAGGTTCTCGCGCTTCTGCCGGGTCAGGATGTGGGTCAGATCGTTGGGCATTGCCAGGTGATCGGAGGCGATCACGATCAGCGTGTCCTTGCCGTACGGGCTGGCCTGGATGCGCTGCACCAGCTGCGAGATCAGCCGGTCGCTGCACTTGAGCGCGTTGAGCATGTTGATGTTGCCGTACTGGCTTTGGTAGCGCTCGCCCTTGCACGACACGGGCAGGTGTCCCGCCGGATGGTGGGTGTCCATGGTGAGCGTGGTGAGCATGAACGGCGAGCCGGCGCGCGAAAGCTGCTCGAAGCGCTGGTAGGCGGTATCCAGCAGCACATCGTCGTGCACGCCCCAGGCGGAGTAGTGGATGCGTCCGATCTTCTTCTGCTGCTTGAACCAGGCGAGGTCATGCACTTCATCGAAGCCGTGGCTGGCCAGGAACTGGCCCTTGCCGGCGAACTGGCCGTTGGCACCACCCAGATAGTGGTTGGTGTAGCCCTGCTGCTTCAGGTAGTCGCCCAGGCATACCGCCTTGGGCAGGAAGCTGCCCATGCGGTCCATGCTGTTCTCATCGCCCTGCGAAGTGGTCAGCGGTACGCCGCACATCGACGACACCAGGCCGGCGATGGTCCAGCCGCTGCCTTCGGCCGAGGCCAGCCCGCGCACGTCCAGCGACTTCGTGGCCAGGCGGTTGAGGTTGGGCATCAGGCCCGGGAACACGTTCTCGTCCAGGTAGGTGCGCTCCAGGCTTTCGCCATAGATCCAGACGATGTTGCGCGGGCGCTGCAGCGGCTGCGTCGGCACCTGGTATTCGGGGGCGATGCGAGCGAAGTCGACCGGGCGCAGCTGCTGGTAGAGGCGTTGGCCGTCGCGGGCCAGCGGGCTGATCAAGATCGTGGCCACCCACACGGCCGCGAAACCAGCAAACAATGCGCCACCGCGGCCGGGTCGCCGCCAGCGCTTCACCCGCGTGGCGAACAGTGGCAGCAGCGAGACCAGCGCCAGCACGATGAAGCCGGCGATATAGCCCTTGAAGTCGGAGATACCGGCGCCTTCCATGTCGGCGCCGAGGTGGTACAGGGTGGCAGCGTTGAGCCCATCACCGGACAGCTTGTCGATCAGCCACCACGCGCTGAGCATCAGCAGCAGCAGCGAGAACGCACCGGCCTTCCACCACACCCATTTGTCGGACGCGAGGAACAACCAGCACAGCAGCAACAACGACAGCAGCAGTATCCAGAGCATAGGCAGCTTCGGCAGTGACGGGGTGGTGGTGATGGACGTCGTACCGACGCGTGTCCATCCGACCGGCGCTGCCACAAACACATGCACATGACAGGCTGATGACCCGATAGTGCATGCACGAACCTGACTGAAATGTTTGTTGAAATAACGCGCGCGAAATCGCGCTCAGAAGGTAAAACGAGCGTGAAAGGTGCCGTTGGATTGCATTAAAAACCGCATGAATACGAGTGTTTTCGTAGATTCGCTAGCGATGCCCACGCTCTTCGCGTGCCCGCGCACGACGGTCGAACAGCAATGCACTGGTCACGATGCCAAGGCCGAGCACCACGCCGATGAACAACAGAATCAGGGCGATGAGCGGGTAACCGAACAGGTGCCAGCCGGTGTCGATCTTCATCATCATTGCCGCGGCCATGATCAATGCCGCGCTGATGATGCCGGCTGCCACGCGGTTGGCGATCTTCTGCAGGTTCTCCATCAACCGTGATTCTTCCAGGCCGGTCACCTTCATCTGCAGGCGGTTCTCGGCCAGCAGCGCCATGATGTCCGACAGCTTGCGCGGCCCATCGCGCAGCAGCTGCTGCAACTCCATCGCCTCGCTGGCGAGGTTGGCGGCAGACAGCGATTTCTTCAGGCGTGCGCGCATCACGTGCTGCAGCTGGCGCTCGACGATGCGGCGGGTATCCAGGTCCGGTGCCAGCAAGCGGCATACGGTTTCCAGGTTGAGCAGCGCCTTGCCGAGCAGGCTCAGCTCCGGCGGGGTGCGCAGCCCACAGGCGGTGGCGATGCGCACCATGTCCAGTACCACGCGGCCTTCGGAGAAACTGCCACTGGCCGCATAGCGTGCGATCAGCTGGCCGGTCTCGCGCAGGTAGCGCTCTTCGTCGAACGCCTCCAGCCGAGTGCTGATGCTGATCAGGTCATCGGCTACTTCCTCGCCACGGCCATCGACCGCGGCGAACAGGATCTTCAGCAGGCGCTCGCGCAGGCGCGGCGGCATGTGCGCGACCATGCCCAGGTCGAAGATCGCCAGCCGTCCATCGGGCATCACCCGCAGGTTGCCCGGATGCGGGTCGGCGTGGATCTCGCCATGCACGAAGATCTGGTCCAGGTAGCCGCGGATCAATGCCGCTGCCAATGGGTCCATCGATTGTTCGGTGCGGCGCACATCGGGAATCGCATCCACGCGCACGCCGGTGGCCAGTTCCATGGTCAATACGCGTTGGCTGCTGTAATCCCACAGCGGCTGCGGAATCCACAGGCGGCGGAAGGGCTTCAGATGCCGACCGAAACGCGCCAGATTCTCCGCCTCGGCGTGGTAGTCCAGCTCCTGCATCAGGGTCTTGGCGAACTCGTTGAGCCAGTCGCGCAGGCGCACGCGGCGACCGACCTGGGTCAGGTGATCGGCCGCCAGCGCGAAGCTGCGCAGCGCCTCCAGGTCCGAGCGCAGTTGTGCCGCCACTTCGGGCTTCTGCACCTTCACCGCCACCTGGCGGCCATCGTGCAGCACCGCCCGATGCACCTGCGCGATCGAGGCACAGCCCAGCGGCTCGGGATCGAATGCGGCGAACAGTTTGTTCACCGGCGCACCCAGCTCCTGTTCGACGATGGCATGGATGCGCTCGACCGGGATCGGCGCCACCTTTTCCTGCATGCGCTCCAGGGCGGTGGCGAACTCCACCGGTACCATGTCCGGGCGGGTGGACAGCATCTGGCCCAGTTTGACGAAGGTGGGCCCCAGGGCCTCCAGGTCGCTGACGAACTGCTCCGGATTGCCGTCGGCGGGCACGTCGGCCTGGTTGCTGGCGGCGTCCAGGTTCATGCCCGAGAACACGCCCGAATGGCGGTAGCGCATCAGCAGGCGCAGGATCTGGCTGCGCCGGTTCATGCCTTTGACCAGCGGGGGATTGCCATTGGCGGTGGGCGGATTGCTCAAGCGGAACTCCATGCGGCGAAGACAGGTAGCGCCGGCCGCTGGCCGGCAATGCCCGGATTCCGCAGTGTCGCCGGGGGGCGGTGGGCACGCGGTGAATCCGACGTCTTCCGCAGTCCACACCGGATCGGTCAGAATCCGCTCATTCCCTCTCTGGACTTCCCATGGCCGGTGCCAGCCTGTTCGCCCTGCTCGACGATATCGCCACCCTCCTCGACGATGTCTCGGTCCTGACCAAGGTCGCGGCGAAGAAAACCGCCGGCGTGCTGGGCGACGACCTGGCGCTGAACGCGCAGCAGGTCACCGGGGTCAACGCCAACCGTGAACTGCCGGTGGTGTGGGCGGTGGCCAAGGGCTCGCTGGTGAACAAGGTGATCCTGGTACCGGCGGCCCTGGCGATCAGCGCGCTGGAAGCGTGGCTGCACAGCCGCGGCTGGAACGTACCGCTGATCGTGCCACTGATGATGATCGGCGGCGCGTTCCTGTGCTTTGAGGGCGTTGAGAAACTGGCACATCGCTTCCTGCATTCGTCCGACGACGATGCCGAGCGCCAGGCCGAGCGGCGCAAGGCGCTGGCCGATACCCAGGTGGACATGGTGGCGTGGGAGAAGGACAAGGTAAAAGGCGCGATCCGCACCGACTTCATCCTCTCGGCCGAGATCATCGTGCTGACCCTGGGCGTGGTCGCCACCGCGTCGTTCACCAACCAGGTGGTCACGCTGGCCGTGGTGGCACTGGCGATGACGATCTTCGTCTATGGGCTGGTGGCGGGCATCGTGAAGCTGGATGACGTCGGCCTGTACCTGTCGCGCAAGGGCGGTGCCATCGCCGCCTTCGGTCGTGGCCTGGTGGCTTCGGCGCCGTGGCTGATGAAGTTCCTGTCGGTGGCCGGCACCATCGCCATGTTCCTGGTCGGCGGCGGCATCCTGGTGCACAACGTGCCGGCGCTGCACCACGCGGTGCAGGCGCTGGGCGGCGAAGGGCAGTGGGGCTGGTTGATCAGTGCTGCGGCCAACATGGTGGTCGGCATCATCGCCGGCGCCATCGTGCTGGCGGCGGTGACCGGGTTCCAGAAGCTGCGCGGCAAGTAGTCAGCGGCAGGTTCCCCGGTAGAGGCCGACCTTGGTCGGCGCTTTGTTTCCCACGCGTGCCAACCAAGGTTGGCACCTACCAAAGCGGTTTCCGGTGTACCGAAGAACTACCCCGCCTGCACCCGGTTCTTGCCCTGCCGCTTGGCTGCATACAGCGCGTCATCGGCGCGGCGCAGCAGGGTCTCGGTATCGTCGCCGGGCTGCCATTGCGCCAGCCCGGCGCTGAAGTGCACCGGCACGCGCTGGTCCTGCACGGTCAGCACGCGGTGCGCCAGCGAGCGCTGCAGGCGCTGTACGGTGGCCATGCTGTCGGCGCCCTGGGTTTCCGGCAGCACCAGCACGAACTCGTCGCCACCCAGCCGTGCGATGCCGTCGGTGGCGCGCAGCAGCAGCTTGCACACGGCCACCAGATGTTGCAGCAGCGCATCACCGCCAGCGTGGCCATACGTATTGTTGGTCTGGTGGAAATCATCCAGGTCGATCACCGCCACGCCCAGCGGTGAGTTGTTGCGTGCGGCACGCGCCAGTTCACGCTGCAGCAGTTCGTCCAGGCCGCGACGGTTCAGTGCCTGGGTCAGCGGATCGACGCGCGCCAGGTCACCGGCGGCACGCAGCTCCTGTTCCAGCTCGGCGATGCGCTGTTCAGCGCGCTCCACTTCCTGCCGCGCGCTGGCCAGATGATCGCGTGCCTGCGCGGCCTGCTGCTGTACCTTGCCGGTGTCGCGCATCACGTCCTGCAGCAGCTGGTTGAGATCGGCGATGCTGCGCGCTTCGCGCAGCTGCAGTGCGTAGCTGCCGATGCGGTCGTGGTACTCACCGGTGCTGGTGGCCATGCCATCCATGCGCTCGATGAACTCGCCCATCAACCCGCGCATCGCCGCCTTCGAATCGTCGATGCCCTGGCGCAGCAAGCCCTGCTTGTAGATCACTTCGCGCAGTTCAGCGCGGGTACGCTCGACCGCTTCAGCTTCCAGCGGCCCGTCCAGCAGCTGGCGAACTGCGGCGATCTGGCCCTGCAGCCAGCTGCGGTCGTCCAGCAACTCACTCACGTTTTCCAACAGCAGCGCGAACAGCTCCAGCAGCAGTGCCTGCTGCTCCTGCCAGCTCTCGGCGCGCACGCCGACCTGGTGGCCGAGTTCGCGCACGCCCTGTTCGATCGGTTCCAGTGCGGTACCCGGCTGCCACTGGCGCAGGCGCGTGGCCAGGGCCTGCGCCTGTTCGCGTAGATCCGGGTCGTGCTGCAGCAGGGCCACCACGGCGCCACCCAGCAGCAGCCGCAGCTGCTCGGACAGGCGCAGGCTTTCCGGCTGCCCATCTGGCGAATGCTGTTCGATGGTGCGGATGTACTTGTCGATCAACTGCCGCATGGCGCGCCCGTAGCGCGGCCAATCGGCGCTGGCCTGCGCCGACTGCAGGCGGTCGCCCATGTCGCCCAGTTCGCCGGGCAGGGTGGCCATGCCGTTGGCGAACGCCGCCAGCAGCGGCTCGGGCGCGTCGGCGCCGGCGAACAGCTGCTGCAGGGCCACGCCACCGCCGCCCTGCAATACCACGCGGTCGCCCAGCCCATCGTCCACCACCGCGCGCACGCGTGCCGGCGGCCCAAGGGCGGTACCGGGGGCAGAGCGGTGGTCGGGCTGGTCCGTCATGGAGCGAATCCTGGGGGCTGGCAGGGACTGGTTCCAGCATATCGGCGCGGCCGCCGACGGCTTGAACGGCTAGGATGGGCGACAGAATGCCGCAGTGGAGGTGGTGATGCGCGTGATGTTGCTGGGGGCGACCGGCCTGGTCGGCGGGCTGACCCTGCCCAGGCTGCTGGACGACCCGCGCTGCAGCGCCGTGGTGGCGCCCACGCGCCGCCCGTTGGGCGTGACCGACGGGAAGCTGGAGAACCCGGTGCTGGCCTTCGATACGCTGCCCGCCGTAGCTGGGTGGGCGCGCGTGGACGCGGTCATCTGTGCGCTCGGCAGCACCATTGCCCAGGCTGGCAGCCGCGAGGCTTTCCATCGCATCGACCATGATTACCCGCTGGCGTTCGCCCGGCTGGCACAGGCGCAGGGTGCACAGACTTATGTGCTGAATTCCGCAGCCGGCGCCAACCCGCAGTCGTCGATCTTCTACAGCCGGGTGAAGGGTGAGCTGGAGCGCGATCTGCGCGCGCTGGGCTTCCACTCGTTGACCCTGGTTCGCCCAGGGCTGATCGGGGGCGAGCGCAACGAGGTGCGTCGTGGCGAGCGCCTGGCGCTGACGGTGTTGGGTGCGTTGGGGCCGGTGCTGCCACGGGCGTGGCGGATCAACCCGGCCAGCGAGATCGCCAAGGCACTGGTCGAGGCCGCGCTGGCCCCGCAACCGGGTGAGCACGTGCTGGCATCGGGCGCACTGGTCGGCTGATGTCGCGTGCGCTGCGCCTGACGCAGCTTCAACAGCTGCTGCGCCGCCACCGACGGCCGGTGGCCGGGCAGGTGCTGGCCGACGCGCTGGGCATCAGCCTGCGCACGCTGTACCGCGATATCGAGACGCTGCGCGAGCAGGGCGCTGACCTGCGCGGCGAGGCTGGCGTCGGCTACCAGCTGGCGCCGAGCGATACCCTGCCACCCATGACGCTGCCCCCGGCCGAAATTGACGCGCTGGTGCTGGGCCTGCGCTGGGTTGCCGCGCGCACCGAGCCGGCGCTGGCCGAGGCCGCGCGTGATGCCCTGGCGCGTATCGCGCATGTGCTGCCAGCCGCGCGCCGGGAAGCCTTACGTGACAGCGGCTTGCGCGTTGGCCCTTCGCGCGCTGCGGCCAAGGTGCCGCCTGCACGCCTGCAGGCCGTGCGCGAAGCAGTGGGTTCACAGCAGCGCCTGAAGTTCGGCTACGAGGATGCGCACGGCCAGCGCAGCGAGCGCATCGTCTGGCCGTTCGCACTGGGCTACTTCGATGAGGTGCCGATGCTGGCGGCGTGGTGTGAGCGCCGCGAGGATTTCCGTCATTTCCGGCTGGACCGCATCCGCCAGGTGCGCGTGCTGGAGGATCGCTACCTCGTGCCGCGCGCCACGCTGCTGCGGCGCTGGCAGAAGGCGCAGGGCATCGCGCCGGACTGGTTGGACCGTTCGTAGCGTCGGGCTTGCTCGACTGTCCTTGCGCTTTGCTTCCTGCTGCTGGCGCGATGGGTTGGCGGCCTTTGCTGTTTGCTCCTGGTAGATGTCGAGCTTGCTCGACTGCCTTTGATCTTCGCGAACAGCAGTCGAGCAAGCTCGACCTCTACCAGGGCAGGGGCAACAGCAGTCGGGTGCGCTCGATGCTACTGACAGAATCTGTCAGCAGGCCCATACCACCATGATCGCTCCCAACAACGGAGCTTCCCCATGTTCACGCCCAGCACCCTGCTGCAGTACGTGCGCGACGTCGCCACCAGCGCCACCTTCTACAGCGGCATCCTCGGCAAGCCGCCGGTTGAGCAGTCGTCCGGCTTTGCCCTGTTCCTGCTCGGCGATGGCGCCGCACTGGGCCTGTGGCAGCGCGACGGCGTGCAGCCGCCGGTGTCCGCGCAGGCCGGCGCCGCCGAACTGGCGATGGTGGTGGCCAACCCGGAGGCTGTGCAGCAGATGCACGATGCGTGGCGCGCTCTTGGTGTGGAGATCCTGCAGGCGCCAGTGACACTGGAATTCGGCCATACCTTTGTCGGGGCAGATCCTGATGGCCACCGCCTGCGTGTGTATAGCCGCGCCGAGGGCTTGGTCGCGCGCGATTGATCGCCCGCATTGTGTAGATCCACGCCATGCGTGGATGCGGGCAAAAAAACGCCGGGCAATGCCCGGCGTTCTTTCCACGTCAGGTGCCAACCAACGGTTGGCACCCACCGGTCAGGTGGCCGATCAGCTGGCCAGTGCCAGGTCGTCCATCATCGCGCGCAGGAAGCGGGCGGCTTCGCCACCGGTCGCCGCGCGGTGGTCGAAGGTGACCGACAGCGGGATCACCTTGTGCGCTTCCACGCCGCCCATCACCGGGGTCATCTGGTGGCGGGCACGGCCGGCACCGACGATAGCCACGCACGGCGGCACCACGACCGGGGTCGCGTAGCGGCCGGCGAACATGCCGAAGTTGGACAGCGAGATGGTGTAGCCGCTCAGTTCCGAGGCGGCGATCGAACGCGATTCCACCTGCTCGCGCAGACGGTTGACGCCTTCGCGGATGCCGCGTGCATCCAGCATGTCGGCATTGCGCAGGGCCGGCACGAACAGGCCGTCGTCGGTGTCCACGGCGATGCCGATGTCCACCTGGGCGTGCAGGGTGCGGGTCAGCGCTTCACCGTCGAACCAGGCGTTCATCGCCGGCACCTTCTGAGCGGCGACCACGATCGAACGCACCAGGCGCGCGGTGACGTCGTTGCCCGGCAGCCAGGCGTGGATGTCGGCGTCGTCGTTCAGCGTGGTCGGCACCACCTTGCTGTGCGCGTCGGCCATCACGCGGGCCATGTTGCGGCGCACACCCTTCAGCGGTTCCGGCTGGCCCTTGGCGACCACGCCCGGCGGCTGGGTGCGCATCGGCTTGCCAGTGGCGGACAGCGGGGTGCGGGCTTCGCTCTGCACCGGGGCAGACACCTGCGCCGGGGCCGGCGCGGCATACGCGGCGGCAGCGACCGGCGCCGGAGCAGCGCCGAGCTTGGCGCTGCCGTTGGCGGCGGCCTGCTTGACGTCGGCCATGGTCACGGCGCCATCGGCGCCGGTGGCCGGCACGCGGCTCAGGTCCACGCCCAGCTTGCGCGCCATCGCACGCACGGCCGGGACGGCCTTGACGCCACCGACGGCCAGCGCCTGTTCGGCGTGCACGGCGTTGGAGCTCTGCATGGCGCCGACCACGGTACCGGCGTCGTCACGCTCGGCGGCGGCCGGCTTGGCTTCCTCCGCAGCGACCGGCGCAGCCGGCAGCGGCGGCGGGGTCGGTGCGGCAGCCGGCGCCGCCGGTGCGGCGTGACCGTGGCTGTGGCCGGTGTCCTGGCCATCGGCGCGCTGCGGCAGGTTCGGGTCCAGTTCGAAGCTGGCCAGCACCGAGCCGGTCGGGATGATGTCGCCGGCGCCGCCGGACAGCTTCAGCACCTTGCCGGAGAACGGCGAGGGCACTTCGACGACGGCCTTGGCGGTCTCCATCGAGACCAGCGGCTCGTCCAGCTTGATCACATCGCCTTCCTTGACGAACCACTCGACGATGGTCGCGTCCGGCAGGCCTTCGCCCAGGTCGGGCAGGTTGAAGTTCTTGGTCTGGCTCATTTGCAGTTCTCTTCCAGCAGTTCCAGTTCGCGGGCCGGCAGCCAGCCCGTCGCGCCATTGGCGCGCTCGGACCACCACCACCCACCGTGTTCGTGATGAAGCTTCACCATCTCGCCACTTTCCACATCCAGCTCGCGGGCGTCGTAGTCGCACAGGGCTTCGGCGCGACCCTCGTCCAGCAGCTGCAGCCAGGCGATGGGCGCCCATCCAGCGCGCCCATCGTTGGTGCGTACCCAGGCAAACGCCGGCCATTCCTCGTCACGGACACCTACTTCGACGATCTGGCCGGTGTGGAACCGGAGCGGGTTGGGATACTGGCTGCGGTAAGCCCCCAGAAGGCGGGCCCGCATGTCAGCCGGCCGCCACCGCGCGCTTGGCCGCAGCCACGATCCGCTCAACGCTCGGCAGGTACTTCATTTCCAGGCGGAACAGCGGAATGTGGGTGTCGTAGCCAGTGACGCGCTCGACCGGAGCCAGCAGGTCGTAGATCGATTCCTCGGCCAGGCGCGCGGCGATCTCGGCGCCGAAGCCCGCGGTCTTCGGGGCCTCCTGCACGATCACGCAGCGACCGGTCTTGGCCACCGACTCGGCGATGGTGGCGAAGTCCAGCGGACGCAGCGTGGCCACGTCGATGACTTCGGCACTGATGCCTTCGCCGGCCAGCTTGTCGGCCGCTTCCAGCGCTTCCTTCACCTGCGCGCCCCAGGTCACCAGGGTCACGTCGGTGCCGTCGCGCAGCACGAAGCAGACGTCCAGCGGCAAGGCTTCGCCGTCGTTGACGACCACTTCCTTGTACTGGCGGTAGATGCGCTTGGGCTCCATGTAGATCACCGGATCCGGCTCGCGGATCGCGGCCAGCAGCAGGCCGTAGGCACGCTGCGGCGACGACGGCAGCACCACGCGCAGGCCCGGCACGTTGGTGAAGATCGCCTCGTTGGCTTCGCTGTGGTGTTCCGGCGCGCGGATGCCGCCGCCCCACGGCACGCGCAGCACCATCGGGCAGTGCAGACGGCCACGGGTGCGGTAACGCAGCCGGGCGGCGTGGCAGACGATATGGTCGACCATCGGGTACATGAAGCCATCGAACTGGGCTTCGGCCACCGGCTTCATGCCCTGCGCGGCAAGACCAATCGTCAGGCCGGCGATGGTGGTTTCGTCCAGCGGGGTGTCGAGGATGCGCTCGGAGCCGAAGCGCTGCTGCAGGCCGGCGGTGGCGCGGAACACGCCGCCGTTGACGCCCACGTCTTCGCCCAGCACCAGCACCGACGGGTCGTGTTCCAGCTCCCAGGCCAACGCCTGGGTGATGGCTTCGATGAGGGTGATCGGGGTGGTGGTCATGCTCTCTTCTCCGCGCGCGACCGCAGCGCTGTCGGCGGCGTTGGTGTGCGCGCCGGGCGCGCCGTTCTTGATCTCATCCATGGCGCTTCTCCAGGGCGATCGCCTGGGCACGCTGGGCCAGCAGGTCCGGCGGCGGATCGGCATACAGGAAGTCGAACATCGCCTCGACCGGCTGCACCGGCGTGTTGAGGTACAGGTTCACTTCCTCGTCCACGCGCGTGCCGCACTCGGCGACCCAGGCGGCTTCCTCGTCTTCGCTCCACACACCGGCGTTGATCAGGTACTTGCGCAGGCGCAGCATCGGCTCGCGCTGCCACGCGTCCTTCACTTCAGCGTCGTCGCGGTAGCGGCGCGCGTCATCGGCGGTGGTGTGGTCGGACAGGCGGTAGGTCATCAGTTCCAGCACGGTGCCACCGTCGCCGGCCAGCGCACGTTCGCGCGCCTGCTCCATTGCCGCCAGCACCGCGATCAGGTCGTTGCCGTCCACCTGCAGGCAGTGCAGGCCGCCGGCCAGGCCCTTCTGCGCCAGCGTTTCGGCACCGGTCTGGGCCGAACGCGGAACCGAGATGGCCCAGCCGTTGTTGACGATGCACAGGATCAGCGGGAGCTTGTAGGCGCCGGCCGAATTCAGTGCCGCGTAGAAGTCGGTCTTGGAGCTGCCGCCGTCGCCGCACACGGCCACCGCGATCTGCGCTTCCTTGTTGAGCTTGAACTTCAGCGCCGCGCCTGCGGCATGCAGGCACTGGGTGGAGATCGGCACGCAGAACGGGAAATCCTTGGCCGCGTTGCCGCCGTAATCATTGCCGCGTTCGTCGCCGCCCCAGTACATCAGCACGTCGTGCGGGCGCACGCCACGCATGAACATCGCGCCATACTCGCGGTACGAAGGTGCGAACACGTCGTCCTTCTGCATCGCAGCGCCGATACCCACGTGCGCGGCTTCATGGCCCAGGCAGGCGGCATAGGTGCCGAGCTTGCCGGTGCGCTGCAGGGCGATGGATTTGCTGTCGAACGTACGTACGAACAGCATCTGCTTGAACAGCGGTACCAGGACCTTGGGGTCGCGCAGCGACGCGGGCAGGTCATCGCGGACGAGCGTGCCGTCCGTATCCAGGTACTGCAGGTATTCGATCTTGAATTCAGCGGCAACCGTCATTGCGTACTGCACCTTCGACAGAGAAGTTACAAATGATATGAATCGCCATGTTAAGGAACGCGTACGGAATAGCCTTCCTGCGCCGCAACACGGCGATTCCCCGTTTTACCCCTGCCGGCGGGTGGGGGGCCAATAACAACAACGTATTCAGTCGTTGCTGCAAAGCATCAGAATACGCCTCTGGCTGACCGCCAGTACAACGGCCTGGACGGTTCCACGCGCAGGCCCGGGATCGGCCGATGCTCCACGGCCAACCGCACGCCCGGGTATGGACCCGGCGGCTGCCAGCGCGGCGGCAACGCGCTACCCTTGCCGCCCCCGATCTGGTCCCGCCCATGTCCGTCGACAACAACCAACGCGATCTCGAAGCCGGCATCCACACCGACCTGCAGGGACGCCTGACCTACGGCGGCTACCTGCGGCTGGACCAGCTGCTCAGCGCGCAGCAGCCGCTGTCCAACCCGCCGCACCATGACGAGATGCTCTTCATCATCCAGCACCAGACCTCGGAGCTGTGGCTGAAGCTGCTGGGCCATGAGCTGCGTGCCGCAATCGGCTTCCTGCAGCGCGATGAAGTCTGGCAGTGCCGCAAGGTGCTGGCGCGCAGCAAGCAGGTGCTGCGCCAGCTGACCGAGCAGTGGTCGGTGCTGGAAACGCTGACGCCGTCCGAGTACATGGGCTTCCGCGACGTGCTGGGCCCGTCGTCGGGCTTCCAGTCGCTGCAGTACCGCTACATCGAGTTCCTGCTGGGCAACAAGAACGCGCAGATGCTGCAGGTGTTCGAGCACGATGCGGCCGGGCAGGCGCAGCTGCGCACTGTGCTGGAGGCGCCCAGCCTGTACGAGGAATTCCTGAAGTACCTGGCCCGCTTCGGCCATGCCGTGCCGGCGGTCTACGAGGCCCATGACTGGACCCAGCCGCACGTGGCCGACGACGCACTGCAGCCAGTCTTCGAGCGCATCTACCAGGACACCGACCGCTACTGGCGCGAATACGCGCTGTGCGAGGACCTGGTGGACCTGGAGACCGCCTTCCAGCTATGGCGATTCCGACACATGCGCACGGTGATGCGGGTGATCGGCTTCAAGCGCGGCACCGGTGGCTCGTCCGGCGTGGGCTTCCTGGCCAAGGCATTGGAGCTGACTTTCTTCCCCGAACTGTTCCAGGTGCGCACCAGCCTGCAGGCCGCGCCGCCGGCAGGGCTGGGCTGACCCCCCCATTCAGCTTGGATCCCTGCCGGCGGCTGGATCGTTTCAGATGCAAGTTCAGGGAGCAGGCTGCCACCTGCCTCAAACGGCGTGTATTTGACGTGAACGCCAGAAGTCGGTGATCCTCGCGCGTTGCTCCAACTGCACACCGGACGTGCTCGTCATCCACCGAACCAGGAAATCCGCATGAGCCTAAACGCCACTGCGAACACCCCAGAGCCGGCGCTGCCGGACTTCAAGACCACGATGGGCCATCCGCGTCCGTTGTGGATGCTGTTCATGACCGAGTTCTGGGAGCGCTTTGCGTTCTATGGCATCCGCTGGGCCTTGGTGCTGTACATCGTTGCCCAGTTCTACAACGGCAGCGCTGCCGGTGAAGGCGACGCCAGCCGCATCTACGGCGCCTACCTGGCCCTGGTGTATGCCGCAGCGATCTTCGGCGGCTACGTGGCCGACCGGGTACTGGGCTACCAGCGCTCGATCCTGACCGGCGCGATCATCATGGCCGCTGGCCTGTTCATGATCTCGCTGCCGCAGGAGCACATCTTCAAGCTCGGCCTGGCCACGATCATCGTCGGCAACGGCCTGTTCAAGCCGAACATCTCGACCATGGTCGGCAAGCTGTACGGCCTGAAGGACGAGCGCCGCGACTCGGGCTTCACCATCTTCTACATGGGCATCAACATCGGCGCGATGATCGCCCCGGTGCTGACCGAGTACCTGGCCCGCAAGGTCTTCGGTACCGATGCAATGCCGTCCTACAAGGTCGTGTTCATCGCCTCCGGCGTGGGCATGCTGATCTCGCTGGTGTGGTTCTACATCGGTCGCGCCGGCCTGAAGGGCATCGGTGCACCGCCGGCCGGTGCTGAAGGTTTCGGCCGCATCATCATGGTGCTGGTCGGTGCCGTGGTCGCCATCCCGGTTGCGTACTTCCTGCTGGCCACCGGCGCCACCGCGCTGGCCTGGATCCTGGGCGCGATGTTCACCGCGCTGGCCATCCTGCTGCTGGTCGAGGGCATCCGCGAGGGCAAGGTGCAGCGCGACCGCGTGATCGCGATGCTGATCATCTTCGCCTTCAACGTGATGTTCTGGATGTTCTTCGAACAGGCCGGCAGCTCGTTCACCTTCCTGGCCGAGAACATCGTCAACCGTCAGATGGGTGACTGGACGTTCCCGACCGCGTGGTTCCAGTCGGTCAACTCGGTGGCGATCATCACCCTGGCCCCGGTCATCGCCTGGATCTGGGTGGCCCTGGGCCGCGCCAATCCGTCCATTCCGCGCAAGTTCGGCCTGGGCCTGCTGTTCAACGGCGCCGCCTTCGCCCTGCTGATGTTCGCCCTGTCGCAGATGGTCGTGGACGGCAAGATCCCGTTCTGGACCCTGTTCATGGTCTACGTCATCCAGTCGGTGGGTGAGCTGTGCCTGTCGCCGATCGGCCTGTCGATGGTCACCAAGCTGGCCCCGGTGCGTCTGGTCGGCTTCGGCATGGGTGGCTGGTTCCTGTCCACCGGCATCGGCAACAACCTGTCGGGCATCTTCGCTGGCGTGGTCAGTGGTGAAGGTGGCATGACGGTCGAGTCGGCCCTGAAGGGGTATACCTTCGGGTTCTGGGCCCTGATCGGCTCCGGCGTGGTGCTGTTCCTGGTTGCCCCGCTGATCAACAAGCTGATGCACGGCGTCAAGTAATGATGAGAGGGTAGAAGGCATGCGTAGCAAGCTCGGTACTGCGGTAGTGGTGGTCTGTGCGGCGCTGATCGGCGCCTGTTCCCAACCGCAACCGCCTGCCGCCGCCGAGCCTACGCAGCCCCTGGATACCCGACCCACCGAGCCACCGGTCGCTGACCCCAGCGAACCGGTGGCCTCGGGCAACACCCCGGTGGCGGCGGATATCGCCGCCATCGCCGGGCTCGGCGCGCAGTTCGACCCGGCCCGCGACCCCGCCGACGATCTGGCCACCGCCAAGGTGGAAGCCCAGCGCGGCAAGAAGCGCATCCTGCTCGAGGTCGGCAACGCTGCCTGCGATCGCTGCCGGGCGCTGGACGAGGTGGTGGAAGGCAACGGCGACCTGCGCCGCTTCCGCGACGCCCACTACGTGTGGGTGAAGATCAACGCCAGCGACGAACAACCCAACACCGCCTTCTTCGCCCAGTTCCCGATGATGGAGCGCGACTACCCGTACCTGCTGGTGCTCGATGCCGACGGCGGACTGCTGGTATCGCAGGCCACCGGAGAGCTGCGCAAGGGCGAAGCCTTCCAACCCGCGCGCGTGACCGCATTCCTGAAGCAGTGGGCACCTGACAAACCGGAATAGGGTAGTGCCGGCCGCTGGCCGGCATGCTCGGGTGGGTGCCGACCGCTGGTCAGCATGCTCGGGTGGGTGCCGACCGTTGGTCAGCATGCTCGGGTGGGTGCCGACCGTTGGTCGGCATGCTCGGGCAGGTGCCGACCGCTGGCCGCCAACTCCGGTGGGTGCCGACCGTTGGTCGGCACTGTGGTGCATCCACGCCTGGCGCGGATCTACTGCGCGCACCGTCACACTCTCTGAATCGGCGTCTCAACTTCACCGTGAGCACGCCGTTACCGGCAAGGACCTCAGTCGACGCCCCGTCGACGCAACCTACCGGAACGCCCATGCACAGCGACCACGCCGAACGACTGCCCGAACCTGCCAGCGACCTGGCCGAGGCTGGGGCAGGCGAGGGCGTGACCCTGCCACCGCAGGAGGCCCTGCTGGACGACGCGGGCACCGGCGAGGACGCTGTTGAACTGGCGCCGCCGCGCCACCGCCTGCCGCAGATCGCGCTGCCCGACAACGTGGTGCTGAAGGGTGCGGTGCAGAAACTGGTCGAGCAGAAATCGCGGCTCGATGCACTGGCCGCCGACGGCCAGCTGGCCGGGCTTCTGCCGCCGGAATGGCAGGGCCATGGCGTGCGTGCGATCGAACTGTCCACCTTCATCCAGGGCGTGCTGCCGTTCCTGCAGCCAAGCGAGCGTGGCGAGACCGCGCCGGCGCGGTTGCCAGTGCGCCACGTGCTCGGTGACGACAGCCGCTGGGGCCTGGACGACGTGGCCGAACCGAAATCACTGGCGTGGTATCTGGCCAGTGACGAACGCGCCACCGCCGGCAGCAAGGACGTCGCCGAGGCCTATCTGGTGGGTGCACTTGGCCTGGCGTGGATGCAGGAAGGGCGCAGCCGCCCTGGCTTCCTGCGTGCGATGGGCCAGGACAGCCTGGCGGCGCGGGTGACCATGCTCGGCTATCCGCCGGCCAACGAACTGGCGCTGTACAGCGTCACCGCGCACGGCCAGCCGCAGATCTGGTGCGTGCATGGTCGCCGCCGCATGCGCCCGCTGGTGGCGCCGTGGCTGAGTGTGCCGCTGCTGACCGCCTACGGCGTGCCGGCGCCGGTTGCGTGGCCGTCCAGTTTCCCGCCGGTGGAGGCCGTGGCCGAGCTGCTGGCGACCGCACGCCAGGGGCGCGCGCTGCCGGAAGTGGACCTGGCCAAGGCGGTGGCGAAGATCGCCGAAGAGGCCGCATCCGACGCCTGGCAGCCGGTGAGCCTGCTGCAGCTCAACACCTGGTCGCCGCGTTGGCACTTCTTCCTGGGCACCTTCGTCGGCCTGCCGTCGCTGCTGCTCGTAGCTGCCGCGCTTGCGTTGCCGGGGGCGGTCGAAGCGGCCACGGTTGCCGCCTCGCTCGGCTTCGCCGGCGGTGCCATTGCCGCACTGGCGGTGCCGTGGATCCATGCGCGGCGCAAGCATCTGAGCTGAAAAAGGGACGGAGGGGATTAAGCCGCAATCAGCACGGGTGTGCTCAAAACGACTTAATCCCCTCCGTCCCCTTTTTCTTTCAGACGCCTTCGCCCATCCGCTCCAGGCCTTCGCCGGCCAGGCGCAGGATCAGCTTTTCCAGCACCTGCTCTTCCTCTTCGCTCAGCACCGACATCAGCTTGCGGGTGATTTCGATCACCATCGGGGCGATGGTTTCGTACACCTCGAAGCCGGCTGCCGACAGCGCCAGCACCGAACGGCGGCGGTCGTCGCCGTGGGTCTCGCGCTTGATGAAGCCGCGCTCCAGCAGGCGGGCCACGGCGCGGCTGACCGCTACCTTGTCCATCGCCGTGCGGTCGGAGACCTCGCTGGCCGAGGAGCCCGGGTACAGCGCCAGGATGGTGATCACCCGCCACTCGGGGATCGCCAGACCGTAACGATCACCGTATAGCTTGGCGATGTTGCCGCTGACCCGGTTGGACAGCACGCTCAGCCGGTAAGGCAGGAACTGTTCCAGGTCGAGCAGGACGTGCGAGGCACGCAGGCGGGTCGAAACGGGATCGGCGGGGCTCATGTTGCGGTGCACCTTGCTGGTGGTTTCAAGTGTAACTATAAGGGGTGGGTCCAGACCCTGCATTCTCGCCGGGTCCCTACCTGCCCGCACCTGGTTTGTACCGATGCGGTACCGATTCGGAGCCACGCCATGAATACCGCAGTCCCGACCGCCTCGCATCCCAACCCCGGCATGCAGGTCACCACCTTCGAGAACCCGATGGGCATCGACGGCTTCGAGTTCGTCGAATTCGCCGCCCCGGCCGGCCGTGGCCAGGAGCTGCACGAGTACTTCCGGAAGATGGGCTTCAGCGCGGTGCTCAAGCACAAGCAGCGTCCGATTACCGTCTATCGCCAGGGCGACGTCAACTTCCTGGTCAATGAAGACCCCGATTCCTTCGCTTCGGACTTCGCCGAAAAGCATGGCCCGTGCGCCTGCGGCTTCGCCATCCGCTTCAAGAAGCCGGGCCAGGAGGTCTACCAGACCGCGCTGGGCAACGGCGCCGAAGCCATCGCCTTCAAGCCGGACAGCAAGGCCGTCAGCGCGCCGGTCATCAAGGGCATCGGCGACTGCATGCTGTACCTGGTCGATCGTTACGGCAGCGCGGGCAGCATCTTCGACGGCGACTACGAACCGATCGCCGGCGCCGACCTGCACCCGGTGGGCTTCGGCCTGACCTTCATCGACCACCTGACCCACAACCTGTACTTCGGCAACATGCAGCAGTGGTCGGATTACTACGAGCGCCTGTTCAACTTCCGCGAGATCCGCTACTTCGACATCAAGGGCCTGAAGACCGGCCTGGTGTCCAAGGCGATGACCGCGCCGGACGGCATCGTGCGCATCCCGCTGAACGAGTCGTCCGACCCGAAGAGCCAGATCAACGAGTACCTGGACGCGTACAAGGGCGAGGGCATCCAGCACATCGCGTGCTTTACCGAGAACATCTACGAGACCGTTGAAGCCATGCGTGCGCAGGGCGTGGACTTCCTCGACACGCCGGAGACCTACTTCGACGTGATCGACCAGCGCGTGCCGAACCACGGTGAAGACGTGGCGCGCCTGGCCAAGAACAAGATCCTGATCGACGCCGATCCGGAAACCCACCAGCGCAAGCTGCTGCAGATCTTCACCCAGAACTGCATTGGCCCGATCTTCTTCGAGATCATCCAGCGCAAGGGCAACGAAGGCTTCGGCGAAGGCAACTTCACCGCGCTGTTCGAGAGCATCGAGCGCGACCAGATCCGCCGCGGCGTGCTGTAAGGTCATCGGTAGCGCCGGGCCAGTCCCGGCGCCTGCCCATCTGTAGAGCCGAGCCATGCTCGGTTGCTTTCCGTTCCGGTCTCGCCGTACCCAGGAGCCCCCATGTCCCCCGCCATCACCGCCCGCGGCTATCAGTCCGGCTTCGGCAACGAGTTCGCCACCGAGGCCGTCGCCGGCGCGCTGCCGGTCGGGCAGAACTCACCGCAGAAGGTGGCCCACGGCCTGTACGCCGAACAGTTGACCGGCACCGCCTTCACCGCGCCGCGTGGCAGCAATCGCCGCAGCTGGCTGTACCGGATCCGCCCGGCGGTGACCCATGGCGAGTTCACCCCGTTCGCGCAGTCGCAGCTGCAGTGTGATTTCGGTGCGCAGCCGGCGTCACCGAACCAGCTGCGCTGGAGCCCGCTGCCGCTACCGGAGCTGCCGACCGACTTTGTCGAAGGCCTGTACACGATGGGCGGAAACGGCTCGCCCGACGCGCATGCCGGCGTGGGCATCCACCTCTATGCCGCCAACCGCGACATGGTCGGCCGCTACTTCTACAACGCCGATGGCGAGCTGCTGATCGTGCCGCAGCTGGGCGCGCTGCGCCTGCTGACCGAACTGGGCGTGATTGAGATCGAGCCGCAGCAGATCGCGGTGATCCCGCGCGGCGTGCGGTTCCGTGTCGAACTTCCCGATGGCCCGAGCCGCGGCTACATCTGCGAGAACTACGGCGCGCTGCTGAAGCTGCCCGACCTCGGCCCGATCGGTTCCAACGGCCTGGCCAATCCGCGCGACTTCGAAACCCCGCACGCGGCGTTCGAGGATGTCGATGGCGACTTTGAGCTGATCGCCAAGTTCGAAGGCCGACTGTGGCGTGCACCGATCGACCATTCGCCGCTGGACGTGGTGGCCTGGCACGGCAATTACGCGCCGTACCGCTACGATCTGCGTCGCTTCAACACCATCGGTTCGATCAGCTACGACCACCCGGATCCGTCGATCTTCCTGGTGCTGCATTCGCCCAGCGACACGCCGGGGACCAGCAACATGGACTTCGCGATCTTCCCGCCGCGCTGGCTGGTGGCGCAGAACACGTTCCGCCCGCCGTGGTTCCACCGCAACATCGCCAGCGAGTTCATGGGCCTGGTGCATGGCGCCTACGACGCAAAGGCCGAAGGCTTCGTGCCGGGTGGCGCGTCGCTGCACAACTGCATGAGCGGTCACGGCCCGGACGCGCCCACCTTCGACAAGGCCTCAAGTGCCGATCTGTCCAAGGCCGATGTGATCAAGGACACGATGGCCTTCATGTTCGAGACCCGCGCGGTGATCCGCCCGACCGCACAGGCGCTGGCAGCGGGCCATCGCCAAGGCGATTACCAGCAGTGCTGGAACGGCCTGCGCAACAATTTCCGTTGACCCGAAAAAGGGGACGGAGGGGATTAAGTCGTTTCAGGCACACGTGTGCTGATTGCGGCTTAATCCCCTCCGTCCCCTTTTTTCTTCAAGCGACCTCAACGAACGCGTCGCAATGCTCCAGCGGCAGCGCCTCCAGCAGGCGTTGCCGCACGCGCTGGCAATAGCCCTCCGAGGTCAGCCCGGGCAGCATCTGCATCGCCGATTGCAGCCGCTGCAGCACGTCTTCCTCGGCGCGTGCCTGCTGCAGGTCGCGGAACAATGCCGCCGCCTGCGGGTGACGTTGCATCTCCAGGATCCCCAGCATGTAGATTCGCGCGGCCACCAGCGAGCGGCGGCGTTCGACCGGCGTGGCGGCAGGCGCTGCCGGCGCCTGCGCCTGCGCCAATGCGGCCCCGGCTGGCCCGGCAACGGCTGGAGGGGAGGGGGCCGCCGCTGCCGGGCCGGTGCTCAGGTAGCCGGCCTGCACCAGCTGGATGACCATCGCCGGCGCCTCCGGGCCGAGCAGGCCGGTCAGTTCGGCGATGCTGCGCTGGCCGTCGCACAGGATCAGCAGCCGGCGCTGGCGCATGTCCAGCGGCGCGCGGTGGGCCTGCAGCGCGGTTCGGGCGAGGTCGGTCTTGCGCGGTTGCATGGAAGGGACAGCCAAGTCGGTGCACGCCGAGCCTGAACGAAGGCGATGAAACCGCGATGACAATGCAGCATCTGCACGTGCGCTGCGCTAGCGTGCAGCCATCTTCGCGCCAGGGAACCGCACCGATGAAGCACCTCCCGATTGCTGGTCTGTTGCTCCTTTCGCTCACCGCCTGCAGTGCCGGCCCCGACAAGCAGGGGGCGGCCGGCAGCGGTAGCGATACCCCGGCAGAAACCGCCTCGGCGACCGGGCCAGCCCAGTCGACGGATCCTGATCTGGCAGCCCGCCCAGCGAACGACCTCCGCAAGGACAGCCCTGCGCGGCTGGACGGCTTCGCCGGCGCGAAGCTGGGCGCTGGC